>CAINOM010000226.1 GCA_903851455.1 uncultured Bacteroidota bacterium
AATACGCTGAAGTTAATGCAGGGTTGTTATGAAAGGCTTGGTGACGCCTACAAGTATAACGGCAACTATCAACTGGCCATGGAAAGCTACCTCCACTACAATGCCATCAAGGATTCTGTTTTCTCAAAGGAAAACAATGATAAAATAATTAAGATGGGCCTGCAGAACGAATACGATAAAAAAGTCGCGGATGCACAAAAACTCGCAGCACTAAAGCTTCAGCGCCAGCGTGGGTATACGTATGCCGGTATTGTCGGGGCGCTTTTGCTCCTGGGATTTTCATTTTTCACAATGCGCAGTAACCGGCTGCTTGGCAACGAAAAGAAGCGGAGCGACAGCCTGCTGCTGAACATATTGCCGGAAGAAGTCGCCAAT
The DNA here is from genome assembly GCA_903851455.1 of uncultured Bacteroidota bacterium. Taxonomy (GTDB): domain Bacteria; phylum Bacteroidota; class Bacteroidia; order Chitinophagales; family Chitinophagaceae; genus Nemorincola. Next base: position 376 of record CAINOM010000226.1, read on the forward strand.
CAACTGAAAGATACCGGGGCGGCGGCGGCAAGGCAATATGATGATGTAACGGTGCTGTTCACTGACTTTGTAAACTTTACGGAAGCAGGGGAACGCATGACTCCAGGTGCACTGATCGAAGAGCTGGACAACTGCTTCAAGAAATTTGATGAGATAACCAGCAAGCATAAAGTTGAAAAGATAAAGACAATAGGCGACGCATACCTCGCGGTGTGCGGGCTGCCTACTGCCGACCCGAAACATGCAGAGAACGTTGTTGCCGCAGCCTTGGAGATAAATACGTTCATGCAGGACCGGCTGGCGAAACTCGGGAACAAGACATTTGACATTCGCCTGGGTATACATAGCGGCCATGTAGTGGCTGGCATTGTTGGCGTTAAGAAATTCGCCTACGACATTTGGGGTGATACGGTGAATACCGCAGCACGCATGGAGCAGAACAGTGAACCGGGAAAGGTAAATATCTCAGAGACTACCTATGATCTGGTGAAAGAAAAATTCAACTGCGAGTACAGAGGCGAGATCGATGCAAAGGGCAAGGGCATGATGAAGATGTATTACGTCTCTTGAACCGGGACTTATCCGACTAAACGATTAACCTGATTGACGAAACTAATCATGAAAATAATTTTAAGATGCATGTTGACGGTGTTGCTGATGGTGAGCGGCAGAAATCTATATGCGCAAAAACAAGGACAGACGCTCATCGACTCCCTGCTCAAAGAACTGCCCCGGCAAAAAGAAGATACCAATAAAGTGAAAGTGCTGAATGACCTGAGCCTTGGTTACCATATTGCTGATCCGGATACAGGTATTTTTTACGGGAAGCAGGCGCTGGTACTGGCAACGAAACTAGGTTATGCCGCCGGGGAAGCGTGGGCGAACAGCCATGTAGGGTTGAATTATGTGTATCTGGCGGGCTATGGCGCGGCGCTGCAGTACTATGACAAGGCTGCACAGCTATTTAAGCAGGCGGGCAACAACAGGGGCATAGCGTGGGTGGCTATGTGTATGGGCAATATTTTCAAAGCGCGCGGCGAATTTCCCAAGGCGCTTGAATATTATCTGAGGGCATTAAAACTGGATGAGGAGCTGGGTAATAAAAAAGACATCGCCGCGGTAACGCTGAATATTGGTACCATTTATACCCACATTTACGAGTATGCAAAGGCGCGGGAATATTTTAACAGGGCGCTGGCTGGCGCTGAGGAGGTTGGTGATAAACGAACTATAAATGTTACGGAGCGCTGCATCGGCGTGCTGTTTCGCCAGCAGGGCATTTTGGACAGTGCGCTTTTTTATTATAATAAGGCGCTGAAGGTAGCCGAAGAAATTAACGATAAGAGCAGCATCTCATCTCTCGCGGCGGATATGGGGGCGGCGTACTTTGAACAAGGGTATTATGCAAAGGCGCTGGCCTACTCCGGCAAAGCGCTGCAGCTGAAAAGAGAACTGGGCGCTAAAACGGATGTCGCTGTGTGCCTGACAACTGTCGGATGGATATATATCAAGCTTGCTACCGACACTTCGAAAAAAGTGAAGGCGTTTGATGTGGCGGAATTGCGGGCTATCGACCCGGCATACACACCGATGCCAGGGGAAAAGCATGCCTTGCTGAAAAGGGGAATTGAAAATATCAGGGAAAGTATTTCAATATTTAAAGAGGCGGGAAATATGGATGATGTTGCATCGGGATACTATAACCTGGCGCGGGCAGACTCTTTGAATGGCGACTACCATGAAGCATTGATCGCGTTGTGCCTTTCTACCCGCTTGAATGATTCATTGTTTTCCATGAAAAAAAACATGGAGATCTCCACACTGGCGATACACAGTAAAATGGAAGCCGACAGCCTCAACAACGTACACGGAAAACAGGTAATAGAGCTGAAACTGAAGCAGCAGAGAGGCTTAACCTATGTTAGCGGTGCCGTTATCCTGGCGCTGCTGGGCTTTTCTTTCTTCATAATAAAAGAGCGGCGGAAAGCAGAGGCAGAACGTAAAAATGCGGAAACTGAAAAAGCACGCGCCGAGCGCAGCGAGCAATTCAAGCAGCAGTTCCTGGCCAATATGAGCCACGAAATACGCACACCTATGAATGCTGTGCTGGGCATGACCAATCTTGTTATGGACACCGAGGTGACACCCAAGCAAGACCAATACCTGAAAGCCATAAAGAAGTCGTCTGAAAATCTGCTCGTCATCATCAATGACATCCTCGACCTCAGTAAGCTGGAGGCAGGAAAAATGGAGCTGGAAAAAATTCCGTTCCGGATCAGCGAACAGATCACCCAGGTATATGAGACCATCCATTTTAAGGCTGAAGAAAAAGGCCTGATGCTGCAAACCGAAGTAGACAACGATGTTCCCGAGGTTTTGGTCGGTGACCCATCCAGGTTGAATCAGGTGCTCATAAACCTGTCTGCCAATGCCATCAAGTTCACCGACAAAGGAAATGTGCGGATAACCGTTAAAAAAGTTCCGGGCACGGAGTCTTCATTGGCTTTCACGGTAGCAGATACCGGGATCGGCATACCTGCAGATAAATTAGGCAGCTTGTTTGAGTCCTTTCAGCAGGTAGATGCCAGCACATCAAGAAAATACGGAGGTACCGGGCTGGGGCTTTCTATTTCCAAAACACTAATAGAGCTGCAGGGTGGGAAAATCGAAGTTAAGAGCGAGGAAGGGAAAGGATCCGAGTTTTCGTTCACTATAGCTTATGGCATACCCACCGGCCACGAAGCCGCAGCATTGACCAAAGAAACGAAAATAGACAGCAGCCTGTTGACAGGCATAAGAATATTGGTTGCAGAAGACAACGACTACAACCAGATCGTGATCCAGGATACCCTTGAAAACATTATTAAGGGCGTTAAAGTCGATATCGCCGATAATGGCAGGATCGCAATAGAAAAACTAAGAACAGGCGATTATGATTTGATCCTGATGGATGCACAAATGCCTGTAATGGGTGGCCTCGAAGCAAGCGAGTACATACGTAAGAACCTGGATGGAAAGAAAGGATCAATACCGATCCTCGCGCTTACCGCAAGTGTACTGAATACAGATCTTGACAAATGTGTCAAAGCTGGTATGAACGACTATGTACCAAAACCGTTTACACGGGTACAGTTGTTGAGCACGCTGGCAAAATACTATAAGAATGACAGGCCTGACTAACGGAATAACCTGAGCGGAAATAAACATGAAAATGACCTTAAAAAAAACGCTGATATTATTGCTGCTGCTGGGCTGCACAACCGTCCATGGCCAACTACAAGGGCAGCCACTGATAGACTCACTGCTCAAAGAACTGGTCCGGCAAAGGGCGGATACCAATAAGGTGAAGGTCCTTAATGCTTTGGCGGCCGAGTATGCCGGCATCAATCCTGATGAGGGCATAAAGTATGGGGAGTTGCAGCTGGACCTGGCGATGCAGCTGGGCTGGAAGAAGGGAATGGCCATGGCAAACGGCAGGATCGCGGAAAATTATGGCGGCAAGTCAGATCATTCAAGATCACTGGCGTATGACCGCGCAGCACTGAAGATAGCAGAAGAAACAGGCGACAAAACACTGACTGCACCAGCCGCCCTGAGTATTGGTTTCGATTATAAAAATCTTGGGGATGGACCGAAAGCGATCGAATATTTCCTCCAGGCATTGAAGACGGGGGAAGAGGTGGGCGATATACACAGTGTAGCAAATGCCCTGGTGCAGACTGCCGGTATTTACTGGAATTTTGGCGATTATGCGAAAGCGGTGGAATATGATTTAAAAGCGTTGAAAATATTCGAAGACGCGAAACGCAACCTGGGACCAATAGAACACAATATTGGTTCCGCTTACCTTGGCGAACATGATTACCCAAAAGCACGCGAATATCTTTTCAAGTCGGTAGAAGCATATGAAAGAGCGGGAGATACAGCCGGGGCCGTAGCTCCCACTGTTAGTATTGGCCATCTGTATAAGCAGCAGAAGAATTATACAATGGCAATAATGTACGACCTGCAAGCGCTGAAGATGTCCGAAAAAACAAGAGATACGTCAAATATGTCGTGCAGCCTGATCAATGTGGGTGAGGCATATCTTGCCATTGTTAAGGATGGCGTAGCGGGGCATAGGGAAGTGGAGAATGCCAGTGAATTTGGCGGGGCAGGATATCAGCCGGAGCAGTTTATACCAACAGGCAGGGCCGCTTTGCTGAAAGGCGCAATTGATTATATACAGCGCGGCATAGAAGAAGCGAAAAGGATACATTCCTTATACATACTGAAAGAGGCGTACCAGACGCTTGCTGAGGTGTACAAACTTAACGGGGACTATAAGAAGTCACTGGACGCAACCGATAACTACCATGCTATCAAAGATTCCCTGTTCTCGCAGGAGAAAGGTGAACAGATACAAATGCTGGGCGTGAAGTATGAATACGACCGCCGGCGCGCTGCCGACAGTTTAACGACTGCAGGCAAGCAACAGATTACACTGATAAAATTACAGAAGCAGAAAACTTTTACCTGGCTGGGTGTAGCAGGAATCATATTGCTTGCGGGTTTTTCTTTCTTCATAGTAAAGGAGCGTGGCAGATCCGAAAAGGAACGAAAAAAGTCAGACGACCTGCTGCTTAATATTTTACCAGGGGAAGTAGCAAATGAACTTAAGACGAACGGCACAACCGCGGCCCGGCATTTTGACAACACTACAGTGCTCTTCACTTACTTTGTAAACTTCACCAAAGCAGGAGAGCGTATGAGCCCACAGGGGTTGGTAGACGAGTTGGATATATGTTTTAAAGCTTTTGATGACATCGTAGGCAAGTATAACATTGAGAAGATCAAGACCATCGGGGATGCATACCTGGCTGTTTGCGGGCTGCCCGCAGCAAACGCCGACCATGCGGTCAACATCATAAAAGCAGCAAAGGAGATAAATGCATTCATGCAGGACAGGCTGGCCAAAATGGGGATGAGAACGTTTGAAATTCGCCTTGGCATTCACAGCGGAAGCGTCGTTGCAGGGATAGTAGGCAAGAAGAAGTTCGCTTATGACATATGGGGCGATACCGTGAACACCGCGGCACGCATGGAGCAGAACAGTGAGTCCGGAAGGATAAATATCTCGGAAACGCCCTACAAGCTGGTGCAGGATAAATTCCGATGTGAATACAGAGGAGAGATAGAGGCGAAAGGGAAGGGCAAGATGAAGATGTATTATATTAGTTAACCTATGAGGCGCAATCATAAATCGTAAAACAAAAATGAATTGATTATTTTTGCAGCGTTTCAAATAAAATTCTAACTAACTATATTATGGCGATCGTTGATCTTGTAATGCCAAAAATGGGCGAAAGTATAATGGAAGCTACCGTGCTTAAATGGCACAAACGTGTGGGCGACCACGTGAAAATGGATGAAACCCTGCTGGATATAGCAACAGATAAAGTAGACAGCGAAGTACCTTCTACCACAGCCGGTGTGATCACCGAATTGCTTTACAAAGAAAATGATGTAGTGCCTGTAGGTGCAGTGATAGCACGAGTAGACGCTGGTGGCGCTGTTCTTGTAGCTGCCCCCGCCACGGCTCCCGTTCACCAGGCTGCGCCCCAACCGGCACCTGTGCAGCAGGCCGCTCCGCAGTACCAGGCAGCGCCAACAGGCGTAGAAAGCAATGGCGCCAGGTTTTACTCCCCGCTGGTGCTCAACATCGCAGGCACGGAAGGCATTGGCATGGCTGAGCTGGAAAAAATACCCGGTACCGGCAACGAAGGCCGTGTAACCAAAAAAGATATACTTGACTACGTAAGCAACCGCAAAGCGCAGCCGGCACCACAAGCGGCAGCGCCACAACCTGCGCCTGTTGCCGCACCACAGGCTGCGCCGCAACCTGTGCCTGCCGCTCCTGCACCAGCGCCGGCGCCTCCGTCGGTTATTGGCGGCAATGTGGAGATAATAGAAATGGACCGTATGCGCCGGCTTATTGCTGACCACATGGTCCGTAGCAAGCACACATCACCCCACGTTACCAGCTTTACCGAAGCAGATGTTACCAACATCGTAAAATGGCGCGATAAGGTAAAGGGTAAATTTGAGCAGATGTATGGAGAGAAGATCACTTATACGCCTATATTCTTTGAAGCGATCGTGAACTGTATCCGTAAATTCCCGATGATCAACAGCAGCCTTGACGGCTACAATATCGTCATCAAGAAAGACATTAACATAGGCATGGCTACTGCACTGCCCAGTGGCAATCTTATAGTACCGGTTATTAAGAATGCAGGCACTAAAAACCTGCTCGGCCTTACCAAGGACGTGAACGCACTCGCCAATGCAGCTCGGGGGAATAAACTGAAAGCTGATGACACACAGGGCGGCACATTCACAGTGACCAACGTAGGCACCTTCGGCAGCCTGATGGGCACGCCTATCATCAATCAGCCCCAGGTAGCAATACTGGCTGTCGGGGCCATCAAGAAGCGCCCTGTTGTATTAGAAACCGAAGACGGCGATGTAATCGCCATACGCCACATGATGTATCTCTCGCTCAGCTACGACCATCGCATTGTTGATGGCTCACTTGGGGCGAGCTTTCTTACGGCTGTAGCGAAGGAACTTGAGGCATTCGATAAAGAAAGGGGTATTTAATTATACCAGAATAGTTTGCACGGGGTTTGATACGAGCGTATCAAGCCCCGTTTCTTTTTTACACAGGCACACCATATTTCTTCTTGCCCGTAAATCTTAAGTAGCAATACCCCACTATTCCTGAAAACACCGAGGCATTGATAACTGCCAGTTTTGCTATGGATTGCGTCTCCGCATCCGCGAAGGCAAGCATAGTAATAAAAATAGAAACCGTAAACCCTACACCTGCTATCAGCCCCACCCCAAAAACATGTTTCAACGTCAGATGATCTGGAATGGACGCAATATTTAGTTTGTATGCAGCATACGTAAATAAAAAAATGCCCAACGGCTTCCCTATAACCAGCCCGGCAAACACCGCGCAATGAATTGGCGAGGCCACCGCGATAAGCAGGTGCGCAGGCAATACAATGGCCGTGTTAGCAAGAGCAAACAAAGGAAGTATGATAAAATTGACGGGAATACGTAGCGCATGTTCCGCTTTACCGCTTATGGAAGAGGGAATAACGAGCGCAAGTATAACACCAGCTATAGTTGCATGTACACCTGAGTTGTACAGGAAGTACCAAAGCAGCAAACCGGGAACGATGTAGAGATACATTCTGGAGATCTTGAAGAAATTCATCACCAGCAATCCTGCAGCTACCAGCCCGGCAAGCGCAAGATAGCCCCAGTGCAAGCTGGCGGTATAAAAGAAACCAATGGCCACGATGCCTCCTATGTCATCAATAACGGCAATTGCGATGAGAAACACCCGCATGGACAGCGGCGCTCGCCGGCCCAAAAGCGAAAGCACACCCAGTGAGAATGCAATATCCGTAGCCATAGGTATACCCCACCCCATGTAATTGGCTCGGGTGTGACAGCACAAGACATAAATAATAGCTGGCAGCAACATGCCCCCCGTCGCGCTTATTGCAGGCATCACAGCCTTCCTGAACGTATTCAGCTCCCCTGCAACCATTTCCCTTTTTATCTCCAGCGCAGCAGAAAAAAAGAACACTGCCATCAATCCGTCGTTGATAATATGTGCCAACGATCCGGGCAAGTGGATACTGCCGGCAAAATGAAGAAAATCCTGCTCAAAAAATAAAGGATAATTCTGCGTAAAAACACAATTACTGAGCACAAGAGAGCACACAGTACAAATTATCAGCAGCGCACCAACCGACCTGCCGTCTTTGATGAAAGATTTAATTGAAGAAGTAATATTCATTTTCCAAAGAATGTCATAAAGATATAGTATATTACATAGTCGGTAGATACGCAGGCGAATCAATATTTTTTTCTTCCACAAAAATTTGTTATAACGCTGAAACATGCTGTAGTAAGGCGTTTCAGGGAATGAAGGTATTTTTGAAACAGAAAAAAATATTTTGACAGATTGATTGAAAATTGAAAAGAGTTAGTTTTGCCCGTGGATTTGCTACAGCAAAAAAAGCACCAAACTTTTCAAACCTCAATCTGTAAGATTTGGTAAAGAAACAATAGCAGATTCATTTTTTTTTTCAACAAAATGTTAGCAATTTCGTCCTCCTGTTGAAGAAAGAAGAAAAGCCAGGCAAGAGCAGAAAAAATAGGTCAGCAGTTCCGAAAAAAAATAATAATTTTAAGTGAGGGAAAAAGAAGGCCCCCCTGAAAACGAAACGAACTGTTTCAGGGAAGAAATTCTTATCTCTGGTAAATTCCGAAGTAACCAATTTTTGACTAACTACATGAACGCTGTTTCATAATATGGATAAGCATCTTTATAATACTACCAATAATGTTTTAACCGAAGCTGAACAACTATGGGAGAAATGTTTGAATATCATAAA
>CAINOM010000227.1 GCA_903851455.1 uncultured Bacteroidota bacterium
GTATCTTTATTAAAAAACTGTTTTGTCATAAGAAGCTTATCTCTGTCAAAATATTTCTTAATAATGTATTTGCCGCTATCGTACGTATAAATGATCGAATCCCTTTTAGCCGTCTGAAGAGCATTACAACCAAAAAAATTGATATAGACAACCACTAATGCACATACAATTAGAAAGTATTTCATAAGCACATAATCATAGATTTACCTTTCATGCGATGCGGTTTTTTAACTGTGGGAAAGGCAAAGGAAAACAAAACGTTATTACTTTGGTATCATTCAGCAGTATTCTTCCTTAGAAAAGCCCGCTGTGCTGCAAATGTCTTGATCTCTGTGGCCGGGTTGCCTACCCAGGTCTGGTTGTCGGGTATGTTGGCAGTGACAACAGCACCCATGCCGGTTGTCACATAGGCGCCTATTTCCGCCTTTTCTTTAACTACAGTATGCACACCAATAAAGCAGTTGTTGCCTATGCGGCTACCGCCGGCCATCACCACGCCTGCGGTGATAATGGTGTTCTTACCGGTGAATGTATTATGCCCTATGTGGCAATAATGGTCTATCACCACATTATTTTCTATTACAGTGTCACCCAGCATGCCCTTGTCGACATTGGAGTAAGGAAAAATGAGCACATTATCTTCTATCACCACACGGCCTATGTGTGGCACATGCATGTTATTTCCTTCTTCGTCCTTCACTATGCCAAAGCCCGCGCCGCCTATGGAGCAAAACTCACGCACCTGGCAGTTCTTGCCTATGGTCACACTGTGGTATATCCTTACGTGATCGCCGATCACAGTGTTATCACCTATAGTACATTCGTCGAGTATGCTGTAGGGGCCTACGCTCACGCCTGCGCCTAGTTTGCAATCGGGGTGTATAATAGCTGTAGGATGAATGAGCGGGCCGTCGGGCTTACTTTTGTTTTCCGCCCTGGTCAATATTTTCACGAACGCCAGCAACGGATCGGGAGTGATAATGAACAGCCGCTCCGATAGATTACCGGTATACAATTTAAATGCATCTTCGTCACAAATGATACAGCCGGCCTCCGTATTGTTGATGTATTGCGCTGCTTTCTTCACCTTGGGCCGTATCCACGATATGTGGTTCTTTGCGCACTCCATCACCGGCCTGAAACCATCATATACCAGGGTGGTATCGCCCTCGTAGCTACAAGTAGCCTTAAGTATCTGTTCTATATCAGTAAACGAAAAATTGTGCATCCTCATTCATTTATACATGCTCACCTAAAAACATAACGATTGCCTCGCCATCTATAGCCAGTTCGCCATTTTCCTTTTCCACCCATGTTCTCAGTGTGATCACTGGCTTTGTGTCCTTTATTGCTGTTATCTCTACATTGGCAGTTATCCGTTCGTCTATGTATACCGGCTTCAGAAAGTTGGTGGTCTGCTTGATGTAGATAGTACCCGGCCCCGGCAACGACGACCCAAGTATACCACCGATAAGCGACGCCACAAACGGCCCCTGTACTATCCGCTGCCCGAACCTTGTCTTTGCCGCATAAGCCAAATCAAAATGCACAGGATTTGCATCCTGCGAGACCTTAGAAAACATACGTACTTCTTCCTCGGTGAACACCTTCTCAATCGATGCCTTTTGGCCTATGTGAAATGTAGTATTCATGCTGAATATGGAAGCAAGTTAAAAAAAATCGGGTACCTGCTGCAATAAATCCATTCCTATGGAGGGATTGGATACTAAATATCATAGACTTCCTTAAAAAATTCTTCCGGCGCGTAAATCGGCAATGCAGGCATAGAAGCTTTTTGAAAGTTCTTATCGCGGGTCAGGAAATAATCAAGATTATGATGCAAAGCAGTAAAATACTGCAGTGCGTCTTCTATATCATCGATCTTCGAATAAACAGCATTGACTGCAATCTCATGATTAGAGTCTATTACTTTTACATCCATTAAAAGCGAGAGAACTATTTCTTTTGTTTTCTGTTTTCCATATGCCTTAACGAGCCAGTATGATGTTATATGCAGGATAGCGGGAGTAATAAACACATGCAGATCGCCGCTCACAGCCAATTCAAATACCCTCTTTGCAACATCATACCTTTCGCGTTTCAGCGTAAAATCCAGTACGATATTGGCATCTGTCATCACTTTAAAAGCCATATTTCCCGCTTTGTTCTTTATAATACAGATCCTTTAAATCCGCACCTGGGTCAATGGCGGGCTTGCTCAATTTATCAACAATATCAATCACACTTTTTTGTTTGGCCGGCTTCGTGAATTTCTTAAAAAATTCCTCTACCAGCTCAGAAACGCTGGTGCCTTTTTTTTCAGCCATCTTCTTCACATTTGCGAGCAGGCTTTCATCGATAGTAAGATTCAAACGGGCTTTCATAAAACTAAGATACGCATCATTTTTTATTATGCGCATATATATAGGGTTAGGGTTA
>CAINOM010000228.1 GCA_903851455.1 uncultured Bacteroidota bacterium
GAAAAAAGCATTGATCAGCCTGCTTATTGTTTTAGCAGCAACGGGAGTAAACGCACAGCAGCATTATTGCATCATTGACTCCAAGTATATACTGGAAAAGATGAGCGATTATAAGGATGCCCAGGCAAAACTGGACGATCTGTCAAAGACCTGGCAACAGGAGATAGATAACCGTATGGCAGAGGTGGACAGGATGTACAAAGGCTACCAGGCCGAAAAACCGATGCTGTCTGACGATATGCGCAACAAACGCCAGGATGAAATAGTAGCGAAAGAGAAAGCTGCAAAGGACCTTCAGAAACAGCGTTTTGGTTATGAAGGAGACCTGTTCAAGAAGCGCCAGGAATATGTAAAGCCGATACAGGACCGTGTTTTTAATGCGGTTCAGAAAATGGCTACCAACAAAGCTTATGACATGGTGCTGGATAAGGCGGGTGGCGTAACCCTGTTTTACGCAGATCCAAAGTTGGATAAGAGCGATGATGTTTTAAAAATTCTTGGAATAAACAAATAATGGCATTTACTTTGCACTTCTAAAAAACAAAACCAAAAAAACTGTAATGAAAAAAATAGTATTGTTCCTCGTTTGCGGCTTATTGATCAGCAACGTTCTGCTCGCACAAAGTAACCTCAAAATTGTATACATCAACTCGGCAGTATTGTTGCAGTCAATGCCTGAAAGGGAAAAAGCCGACACGGTGCTTTCGAAATATGCAAAGTCTTTCCAGGATCAGATAGACATGATGATGAAGGAATACCAGACGAAGGGGCAGCAGTACCAGCAAAATGAGAAGACGATGACCGATGCTATGAAGGAAGTGAAAATGAAGGAAATACAGGACCTGCAGAACCGCATAGAGTCTACACAGCAGAGCGCACAGGAAAAAGTACAGCAGAAGAAGCAGGACGTTTATTCTCCGATCATTGAGAAAGTAAACAAAGCGATCAAGGCTGTTGCTGAAGAGAAAAAATACGACTACATTTTTGATATGGCTTCCGGCGGCACCATTGTATTCGGTAAAGAAGAGTACGATATCACCCCGATCGTGAAAGCTAAGCTCGGTATTAAATAAGGTTTTTGTTTGATCATATTGAACGTCCCGCATCACCTTGGTGCGGGACGTTTTGTTTGATGTGTCCCGTAAAGACATTTGTTAAAGCGGCCGGATAAGCACCTCTGCACCCATTGTTATAAAATAACGCTATCGGCGTACCTTTGCGAGCAGTTCGCATTTACCGCGAACTTCAGGAAACAATATGCACTCAGAGACTGTAAACATATTAGCCATTGAATCTTCCTGCGATGAGACCAGCGCCGCGGTGGTTCGGGATGGGCGGGTACTCAGCAATATTATTGCCACGCAGAAAGTACATGAACGCTACGGCGGCGTGGTGCCGGAACTGGCATCGCGCGCCCATATGCAGAACATAGTGCCTGTGGTGGATGCCGCTATCAAAGATGCGGGCATAAGTAAGCAGGATATTACGGCTGTCGCCTTTACACAGGCACCGGGCCTTATAGGCTCATTGCTGGTTGGAGCTTGTTTTGCAAAATCATTCGCACAGGCCTTGCATGTGCCGCTCATTGCGGTGCATCATATGCAGGCGCACGTGCTGGCCCACTTCATAGAAGACAAACCTGAATTTCCATTCCTCTGCCTTACCGTATCTGGCGGGCACACCCAGATCGTTTTGTGCCGTGACTACCTGGATATGGAAGTGCTGGGAGAGACGATAGACGATGCTGCTGGCGAGGCTTTTGATAAGGTGGCCAAGATGCTGGGCCTGCCATACCCCGGAGGACCGCTTGTAGACAAAAATGCTGCCGAAGGAGACCCGCTGAAGTTCAAATTTCCGATGTCGGAAATGAAGGATTACGAATTTAGCTTTAGCGGTATAAAAACTTCGGTGCTCTATTTTTTGCAGGCGCAGCGAAAGGCAGACCCCGATTTTGCAGAGAAGAATATGAAAGATATCTGCGCATCGGTACAGCATACCATCATAAATATGCTCATGACCAAGCTGCGCAAAGCCGCAAAGGATCTTGGAATAAAGCATGTTGGTATTGCCGGTGGTGTATCGGCCAACAGCGGCCTTAGAAAGGCGCTAAAAGAGACTGGCGGGCAGTTAGGTTGGCACGTCTATATCCCGAAGTTTGAATATTGCACAGACAA
>CAINOM010000229.1 GCA_903851455.1 uncultured Bacteroidota bacterium
CTTATTTCGGCATGTTTCAGTTTTTTAGCAAGCGGTTCGGTAACATTCAGGTAATCTATACGCCAGCCCTTGTTATTGGCCCTTGCCCCGGCGAACTGGCTCCACCAGGTATATTGATGAGGTTCCTGGTTGAAGTGGCGGAAGGTATCCACAAATCCATTTTCGAACAGCTTATCCATCCAGGCGCGCTCCTCCGGCAGGAAGCCCGTATAGTTCTTGTTGCGCACCGGATCATGAATGTCTATTGCCTTATGGCAAATGTTGTAATCACCGCAGATGATGAGCTTGGGGCGCGTCTTCCGCAGCTCTCCTATGTACTCAAAAAACTCATCGAGCCACTGGTATTTATAACCCTGCCGGTCCTCGCCGCTGGTGCCGCTCGGGAAGTATGCGTTGATCAATGTTACATCACCAAAATCGGCCCGTATTACCCTGCCTTCCGCATCGCTCTGCATGATGCCGTTGCCATAAGAAACGTTATCCGGTTGTATTTTGGTAAGAATTGCCACACCGCTATAGCCCTTCTTCTCGGCAGAGAATGAATACACCTCGTAGCCTGCAGCCTTTATCTCTGCATCAGGCACGTCTTCCTTATTGGCTTTTATTTCCTGCAGGCAGATCACATCGCCCGGGTCGGTTTTCAACCAGTCTATAAAACCTTTCTTTACTGCGGCGCGAATGCCGTTTACATTATATGTTACTATTCTCATCTGAAGTATAAGTTTGAGCCTGTGAAAATAGGAAAATTGCAGTTTGCTTTGCTATTTCGTTGCTGTTGGGTCCCATCATTTTACTTCTGGCATAGATTTTATTCCTTCCTTGTAACCTAAAGGCACAGTACATGAGCGAGCACATCATAAACAAAAGCGTAAGAATAAAAGCCGAACCTGCAGCGGTATGGGATGCACTTACCAATCCGGAAAAAACAAAGAAGTATTTCTTTCACTGCTAGGTGCATTCCACATGGAAAACCGGTGAGGCTATTACCTTCAAAGGAAAAATGTTCTTCATCATAGACATAGAAATGACCGGGCAGATACTGCAGATAGAGCATGGCAGGGTACTTAAGTATACCCTGAAAAATGGCAAAAGTGAAGACACAGACGCAGGCTATTCTACAGTGACAGATACACTCAACTACGAAGACGGCGAAACTGTTCTGTCTATAACAGACGATGTAGGCGATGGCGAAGGTGCTGACAAACGCATGGAAAAATCGGAAGAGGGCTGGGACAAGGTACTCGCCGGACTCAAGGAACTTGTGGAGAAAGAAGCCCAATAAAACTAAGAGGACCAATACAACTCCCGCAGGAAAGTATTGGTCCTCACAATTTAAAAGTCAATCGCAATTATTTCTTTTCGAACTTATTTACTTCCATTCCGTTTACCTTAACGAAATACACACCAGCAGCAAGACCGCTAACGTCTACACGTGCATTAGCGGAACCATAGGAACACTCATAAACGGACTGCCCAAGCAGGTTGCTTAATGTTACGTTGTTGATAGTACTATTTGGGTTTATGTTCAGAACATTGGTAGCAGGATTCGGATAAATGCTTACAACAGGTGTTACAACGTTAGTAACTGATGTAGTGCTACCTGGGCTTACTGCAACGTAGATCGTCACCATATCGCTCAGCAGGCCATCAGATACCTGCACCTTGAATGAATCGTCACCAACATAAGACGAGTTTGCCATGTAAGAAGTCCCGGCGGGGAAATCCAGGTAATCAGGACCAACCGAGCTGGTAACAACCGGAAAGCCCATCAGCACACCATGAACCGGAGCGCTGATAACGGTCCAGGTTTCTGCCTGGCCAGCGTCGAGGTCGGTGATCGACAAAGTAGTATCGAGCGCCAAAGATAATCCGGCCACAGCGTCGATCGACTGCCCCCTGCTGAATGCAAAAGTAGGTGTGGTGGTGAGCTGGATCAGTTTGCGGATGCGGTTATTGAAGC
>CAINOM010000230.1 GCA_903851455.1 uncultured Bacteroidota bacterium
GGTAGCCCAATCGGCCTGTGTTTGCCATATCAGATCTAATGAGGGAATTGCGAGACAAAAAAGAGTATTACAGCAACACACTAGGAGCCGGTCATTATCTAACAGGGCGGAATCTGAACTGACGCCCGTTGCTCCTCCAGAGCCAATTAGAATGCAGTTGTTTGTCTCTTCATCGCCTCGGAATATTTTTACACCATGTTTGGAGGTCGGGTATTCCTCCGCTTCGGTTCCAAAATAATGCAGTGCGTATGAAATTTGGTCTTCGTCCAGTCCGTATTCCGGGTCGTTAAAAACTACAATATTCAGATCATTATAAATGAACTCCTCCATTCTGCCTGCGTTGAATTTATAACATCGGGTGTCTCTTAAACTCCTTATTCCTGTCAAACAGGTATCGGTAGGTGCTTAGGTTGCGGCTGCGGTAGGTGCCAAGATTCTCGGCAATGTTTATCATTTTTGGGTTGAAGTCGCCTATCCACTGCATTTCATAGTCCTGGTAGCGGGCCTGGGACTGTATCACATTTGCGCCCTCTACGATCATGTATGCATCAACGCCTGTTCCCTGGAACTCAGGTACAATGCCGAACACCAACCCAACAAACCGGCTGCACTTTCCGAATTTCTGTAAAAGGAAAAACTGTAGTTTTTTGAGTAGTCCAAACTGGCCGTCCATGTATTTGAAGAACTGGTTCAGGTCCGGCAGGTTTACCCACATAGCTATGGGCTGGTCGTTGTGGTAAACGAACCAGGTAAGATGCTCGTCCATAACCGGCTTCATGGTCTTGAACATTTTCTGCACGGTCTTTTCTTCCAGCGATTTACCGCCGCCATGGCCCGCCCACGCTTTATTATAGATAATGGTAAAGTCCCTGGCAAAGCGCTCTATCTCGCTTTTTTTGATCATCTCCGCCCGGTAAGCCTTGTCCTTAGCTATTGCATCATGCCGTTGATAAAACTTTTCCTGTAGCCGGTTTTCCACCTTTAACGCAAAGCACACCTGGTTGAAATAGACCCGGAAACCGTAGTTCTCAAACAGCGGAACATAGTAGGGTGGATTGTAGTTCATACAATACAGGGGGGCGTAAAAGCCATCTGTCACCAACCCCCACCATCGGTCGCGCTCACCAAAGTTTATGGGACCGTCCATGGCTTCCATGCCACGGGCCTTCAGCCATTCTCTGCAGGTGTCAAATATCAGGTCAGCGCTTGCCTGGTCATTGATGCATTCGAAAAAGCCGATGCCGCCGGTAGGTTGTTCGTTCTTGTATTGCTTGTTCACAAATGCTGCCACACGGCCTATCAGTTTGCCTTTTTCATCCTTCAGGATCCACCTGATATACTCGCCGCCGCGCTTAATGAATTTGTTCTTTTCGGGGTCAAATACCTCGTTAATATCCTTGTCGAGCGGGCGGATCCAGCTGGTGTCATTTTTGTAAATATCGACAGCTACCTGCAGAAATGCCTGTTTATCAGCGTCCGTTTTTACCTCGTGCATCCGCATATTAGTGCTTACTTATTGGAGTGGCGAAGTTAAGCGTTTGCTGATTATTTACCGAAGGTGCTTTCCGGGCATAAAAAAAACACTATGCTGGCGCAGTAATTTTGACCAAAGGCGTGATCATGATTCTAACGGGAATTTAATGATGATGGTGGTTCCGCCTGCTTCCCCGGCAGCATTCTTTTTATCTATTATTTCTATTTTATAGTCAGAGCCGTTGCTCTTGCTTACAAGCGCCAGCCGCTGCCGGGTCAGCTCCATGCCCTGCGATTCATAGACCACCTCTGATACGATCTTCAACTTCTGTGACTGTTCTCTTCCAATGCCATTGTCCTCTACTTCGCAATACAGGTATTTATCCTTTCTATAAAAACTAATTTTCAGCTTGCCGGGGCGGCCCTCAAGATAGCACAGGCCGTGTCGTATGGCATTCTCAATGAAAGGCTGAATGATCATGGCCGGGATCTCTATTGCGTCCGGATTGACGTTGTCCGAGTATACTATTTCGTACACAAATTTATCTTCAAACCTCATTCTTTCAAGGACAAGATAATTGTCCAGGTAGGCTATTTCTCTTCGTAACGTGATGATGCCTTCTTTTGAGTTCTCGAGGGTTTGTCTCATCAGTTGTGCGAACCCCGACAAATATTTATTTGCATTTTTTACGTCATTACACACCACGAAGTGTTGTATCGAATTAAGGCAATTATACCATTTAGACATCTAAATTTGGTATGATTTTTGCTATACTTATAGCATGGCTA
>CAINOM010000231.1 GCA_903851455.1 uncultured Bacteroidota bacterium
ATAACTTTTTTTACCAGCAACCGCCCTTTCGAGATCAGCTATGACGGAACTGTTTTATGGCAGTTTCCCGCCCGTGATACGGTTGTTATGCATCATGAATTCACCCGGTTGAACAACGGACATTATATGGGCATGATCTATGAAGATATCTCGGGGCATTCACGGCCGATAATTCCCGACAGCATTCCCCGATACGTATACGACAGCGCTGGTTTTTTTCGCAGTAAACGGTACAGCAGTATTGTAGAGATAGACGAGAACGCTCATACTGTATGGAAATGGAGCGGTCTGCAATATCAAAACCATTCCGACCTGGGCAAGCGCAAAACCGTTGATTGCTCAGCCGATGATTTTGACCTGCATGAAAACTCATTTTTCTTCGATGAAAAAGAAAAGGTCATCTACTTAGGTATAAGGAACATAAACCGCATTGTAAAGATCAAATACCCGGAGGGAACTGTGCTGAATACGTATGGAACAACCGGCAAACCGGGCACGACCCAAATGGAAAACAAACTGTTCTGCGGCCAACACTCCTGCAAACTATCGGACAACGGCTATCTGTACCTTTTCAACAATAACTCCTGCAGCTCAGCCCTGCCCACTATTGTAAAACTACAGGAGCCGGAGCCGGGCAAGAGCGATCTTAAAAAAATATGGGAGTATCAATGCACCGTGGAAAAAGGAGACGTGGCAGCTATCGGAAATTCGCGTTTCATTTCCGGTGGTTCTGTTACTGAACTCCCTGACCAAACCATGCTTGTGATGATGGGCCTGCCGTACCCAAAGGTCTTTATCGTGAACAATGATAAAAAGGTGCTGTGGAGTGCGATCCCGGAGCGTTTTGATGCGACGGCTAAAAAATGGACCTATACCGATCAATACCGGGCATACCTGATAACAAACCACGAGGAACTGGAGCGGCTCATCTGGAATTCAGAAAAATAAAGGTTTCTTTGAACACTGAAGGAACTAACTGCTGGTAAAACAGCGCGAAAAATAAAATAAGGAAAAGCGCGAAAATCAAAATCAAAAGCCAAATACTCTTTACTTTTGATGTGTATGCGCAATTTTTCTCTCTTTTTCATTCTGCTCCTCGGCTTCTCTTGCCAGCTTAATGCACAGATGTTTCCCCGCGATGGCAACAAGCTCTGTTACAGGCTTATCGGTTTTGCCTTTCCTGCCTGTCCGGGAGCGGCAAAATACAAACTGGAAATAGCAAAGGGCACCTACGATACAGAAAATGAGTTCACTAAAAACATTGTTACTTCTGTAGTTACCAAAACAAATAAAGTCATCAAAGAGGTTCCCTCCTTTGGCTGCGACTATACCTGGCGCATTATATCTGTCCTGCCCAACAATAGAGCCATTCAGACAGCTTTCCATCACTTCACGGTTAAGACAACGGCTGATGTGGACCCCGCAGTCACCCGTTTGAAAATTACCAAGGGTGCAGAAACCTACAAAGACGCGTACGTATTCATTGATGGCAACCGGGTGCTGTACGATATGAAGGGCAATCCGGTATGGTTTCTGCCCGGCTCGGAAAAAGAAGACAATAAAACTGTGGCGACACGCGACCTGAAGATCACACCATATGGCACCATCTCTTTTTTTACTGGTGGCCATCCTTACGAGATCAACTACAACGGCAAAATTTTGTGGCAATATACTGCCCATAGCCCCAACGATGCAATGATAATGCATCACGACTTTACTCGTCTCAGTAATGGCCACTTCATGACCCTCATCTACGAAGACACATCTGGCCATTCAACACCAATGTTGCCGGACAGTGTTGCACATTATATGTACGACAGCGCTGGTTTTTTCAGGAGCACAAGATATTCGAAGCTTGTAGAGCTAGATGAAAATGGCCGCCCGGTCTGGCAATGGAACGGCCTGCAATATGAAAGGAACTCTGATGTGCGGTTGCGCAAAACAGTAGATTGCTCCAAACTGGATTACGATCTGCACGAAAATTCTTTCTTTTTTGATGAAAAAAAGAAAGTCATTTACATAAGTATCCGCAATATCAGCCGTGTTATTAAAATTAAATACCCTGAAGGGACTGTCTTAAACACCTACGGCACTGCTTATAAATCAGGAACTAACCTGATGAACAATGAAACTTTCTGCGGTCAGCACAGTATCCGATATTCCCCAGGTGGGTATATGTACCTTTATAATAACAATTCGTGCGGCACATCAATGCCCACAATAGAAAAGCTGCAAGAGGCGGGCCCAGGCAAAAATGAGCTGAAAAAAATATGGGAATACCCGATCACATTTGACGCTGAGGGTAAATCTGTGATAGGGAATTCACGTTTTATTGCGGGTGGGGGCGTCACCGAATTACCTGACAAAAGCTTACTGGTGATGATGGGGCTGCCTTATCCCAAGGTCTTTATCGTAAATAATGATAAGAAAGTGCTCTGGAGCGCGATCCCTCAAAAATTTGATCCGGTTGCAAACAAGTGGACATATACCGATCAATACCGGGCTTGCATGATCACCAGCCGCAAAGACCTGGAACAACTCATCTGGAATTCGGAAAAGTAGTTCCTGGCATTTACCGCTTTAAGCTCCATAAGAGTTGGGAATACAGATGTCTGTATTTTTTATTTAATCCCGCAAAGTATAGCAAAATAAAAATCCGAAAAGCGGAAAAAAATCAAAAGCGGGCAACCAAATACTTTCTACTTTTGACGTGGTTTATGCAACGGACAATAGTATTGATAAGGCACGCCAAAAGCAGCTGGGCTAATCCTTTACAAAGTGACTTCGAGCGCCCATTGAATGACAGGGGGAAGGAAGAGGCACCGGCAATGGGTGAGCAACTAAAAAAACTGAACCTCATCCCTGACCTGATCGTTGCCAGCAGCGCCAAAAGAACACGACAGACAGCGAAGAAAATCGCCAAAGAAGTGGGCTACGATGCGGACAATATTAAATGGGAGGAAAAATTGTATCATTGCATACCCTCGGTTTTTGAGGAGGTGATCCATGATTTGAACGATTCAGTGAAGACGGTTTTTATCGTTGCACACAATCCCGGCATCACAGAATACGTTAACCAGCTGTCGCCCCAGTTCAGGATAGATAATATGCCTACCTGCGCAGTGGTAGCGGCGAAAACAGACGAAGCGCATTGGAATAATTTTTCAACGGCAAAAAGAGAAGTAATTTTATTTGATTACCCGGGAAGCGATGCAGACCGAAAGAAATAATAACAGAGGTAAATGATAACACATAATAAATCCATAGTACAGATCACAGGCA
>CAINOM010000232.1 GCA_903851455.1 uncultured Bacteroidota bacterium
ACCACCTCATTGTTTACAAAGCGATATACCACATAGCGCAGCGGTTCTTTCTGAGGATTACTCTGCTCCCATTTCAGCTCGGCGCCGGGTGCCGAAACCTTTATACCCAGCGAAGGTGCGGCTGGAGGTATACTATCCAGCCACTCCATAGGCGGCACCAGTGCGGGGTATTTGTTGAAACTATATTGCAGGCTGTCTTTTATCGGTGCTTTTATTTTGTCGAAACTGGCCGCGCTAAAAAATGCATAGCCCGAATTAGGGCACTGTCCACGTATGTCCCTGAGCTGCCACATCAATTCCTTTACGCCGGCCCAGGCGCCGCTCTTTGCGCCCACCATGCGGTATGGCGCCAGCCCATAATACACATGCCTTTTATAACAGTGCCCATACCACCATGGCATCAGAACGGTGAAAGGAGCTGCATGACTGGTGTGCTCCCAGTAAAGCTGTGGTACAAGATAGTCTACCCAACCCTTCTGCATCCATAGCAATACATCGGCAAACAGATCATCGTAATTTGTTTGGCCGCCCTTGGTATTTGAGCCTTCGGGATCTTTGTCGTTATTACGCCAGATGCCAAACGGGCTGACGCCCAGTTTCACATATGACTTTACGTGCTTGATGTTTGTATTCAGCAGCGATATAAAGAGGCTCACATTGTTCCTTCGCCAGTCATCTCGGTTGGTGCCTTGCCCGTATTTCGCATAGCTTTTGCCATCGCCGAATTCAGAGTGCGCTACGCGGTAGGGATAGAAGTAATCGTCGAGGTGTACACCGTCTATGTCATAGCGTTTCACCACATCCATGATCACATTGATCACATACTCACGCGCTTCAGGAATACCCGGATCT
This sequence comes from uncultured Bacteroidota bacterium, assembly GCA_903851455.1. GTDB lineage: Bacteria > Bacteroidota > Bacteroidia > Chitinophagales > Chitinophagaceae > Nemorincola. The sequence goes on from CAINOM010000232.1 coordinate 853, forward strand.
ATTATCGATTGGCCACCATAGTTTACGATCCAGTCGGGGTGGGTGCGTGTAATGTGCTTGGGCGATGGTGCATGCTGCTTGCTGTCCATCATCGCGCGGAAGGGGTTGAACCATGCATGAAACTCCATATTACGTTTGTGCGTCTCCGTGATCATGAACAGCAGCGGATCATAATATGGGAATGGTGCTTCTCCCTGCCTGCCGGTGAGGTAGTTGCTCCAGGGCTCTATCTTGGAGTCATAGAGCGCATCTGCTACCGGGCGTATCTGTACAAATACAGCGTTACAACCGAGCGCTTTGAGCTGGTCCAGCCGCTGTGTGAATTGCTGTTGCTGCTCTATGGCTGGCAGGCCGGGCTTTGAAGGCCAGTCGATATTGCTTACCGACGCTATCCATGCCGCACGAAACTCCCGCTTGGGCGACTGTGCACGCGATGAGCTTACTACAAGTAAAAAAACAAGAAAAGTGATGACTGATCGCTGCATAAAACTTATTGGCGCCATATGTACGCCACATTTGCTGTGTGAAAGTATAAAACGCCCCACAATAATAATGTGCCATCTTTCCCCACACTGTTTAAATCGACGCAATTTGCACCGCACGAGCCTTATAAAAGAGAAATTGTACTCAGTTCAGGCTACCGCACCCGCTGCCTTGGAGCGTCCAGGTAGAGGTCTACCACAAAGATCCGTCTGTAATTCCGGCCAT
>CAINOM010000233.1 GCA_903851455.1 uncultured Bacteroidota bacterium
GACCGGTGGAATGTACTATGGATAACATGGAGAAAACCCCTTTGGGGGGCTGGGATTTTTATATGTCGCGATGTTTTGATCTGGCGCAGCGCGCCAAAGGCCATACTGCGCCCAACCCGATGGTGGGTGCGGTATTGGTGAATGGCGATCGCATCATAGGTGAGGGATGGCATCACTATTATGGCGCAGATCACGCTGAAGTGAACTGCCTGAAGAACGTAGCCGAAGGCGATAAACAACTGGTATCCGAAAGTACTATGTATGTGAACCTGGAGCCATGCGCCCATCACGGCATCACGCCTCCCTGCGCCGACAGGTTGGTGCGGGAGAAAGTAAAGGAGGTAGTCATTGCCAACGCAGATCCTTTTGAGAAAGTGAATGGCAAGGGTATCGACACGCTAAGGGAAGCCGGGATAGACGTGCGAACGGGAGTTTTGGAAAAAGAAGGGCTGTGGGTCAACCGGCGTTTCTTTTGTTTTCACAACCGTAAGCGCCCCTATATTATATTGAAGTGGGCACAATCTAAAGACGGCTTCATTGCACCAGATGACAGAAGCAGGCTGCAGATAACCTGCCCCGACAGCAAAAAACTGCTGCACAAATGGCGGACCGAAGAAGCGGCTATAATGGTAGGAACCACCACGGCCCTTAATGACAACCCCGAGCTGACTGCCCGGCTTTACGAGGGAAAACAGCCGCTGCGGATAATACTTGATAAAGATCTGCGGGTGCCACATACGCATCATGTGTACGACAATAAAGCGGCTACGTGGATCATTAATGAAAAAAAAGAGATCCTGCTTGGCAATGTCCACTCGGTTTCAATACCTTTTGACGATAATCTACTCCCAGCCCTGATGCGCCGGTTATATGACGCAAAGATATTGTCCGTTATCGTTGAAGGAGGTGGCTCACTTCTGAATAGTCTCATCAATTCAGATCTCTGGGATGAAGCACGGATATTTACAGGAGCTATGTCAATGAGACAAGGCATTCTTGCACCGGTTCTGACTAATGAAACACATGCATTTACTACCGAAGTTGGTGTTGATCAATTACAGGTTTATCTGAATAATACTAGCGGGTTTACCCATACAGATGGACTGCCGCTATAATTTACCGCGTTTTTGAGCCTTTTTTAATTTTTACTTTTGAATTTGAAACATGTTTTATCTCGTTGCTACTATTGTCCTGAATGTTATCATTTCGGTATTCTTTAAGCTGTTTCCGAAATATGGTATCAATACACTTCAGGCCATTGTGGTCAATTATTGCGTCTGTGTAGTCACCGGTTGCCTGTCTATTGGTCATATGCCCTTTACCAGTTCCGTACTTCACGTTAGTTGGTTGCCGTGGGCGTTGGTTATGGGTTGCGCGTTTATTGCCATTTTTAACATGCTGGCATATAGTACCCGGGTAGATGGTATCACTACTACGATCATTGCAAGCAAGCTATCGCTTGTCATACCCGTTGTATTCTCACTTATCGTTTATAAAGAGCATGCTACCGTTGCAAAGATCATCGGTGTCCTGCTGGCTTTTCCGGCGGTCTACCTTACTACGAAGGTTGAAGGGGACGATCATAAGCCACAGAGCCTGCTGTGGCCGGTTCTGATATTTATTGGCGGCGGCTTTCTGGACACGGTTACAAATTATGTGCAGCTCAATTTTCTTGGATCTGAAGAAGCTGAAGCGGCGTACACAATTTTTGTCTTTGCAACTGCCGCTGCTGTAGGTCTCTCTGTGGTGATCGTTTTACTGCTAATGAAGAAGATGACGCTGCAGGGGAAGAGCATCGTGGCAGGGATCTGCGTGGGTGTGCCGAATTATTTTTCTATTTACTTCTTTATTCGCGCACTCAATAGCAATTTTCTCGAAAGCTCGGCCTCCATACCCGTATTAAATATCGGTATACTTGCAGCCTCGGCCATGACGGCTATTATTTTGTTTAAAGAACATGTAAATGCAATGCGCATCATTGGTATGACACTTTCTGTCATTGCTATTTTGCTCATCGCTTTCGGAAATAAATGATGACAGACACTAACAAATACACTACCATAGCCGCAACGGGAACCGGTGACTTCCGTGATCGTGGCAGCAAATTTCTTGCCTATGCTTATCCTATTGTTTCGCCGGCAGACGTAAAAGAGAAACTGCAGGTACTTAAGAAAGAACACCCTAAGGCCGTTCATCACTGTTATGCTTATCGCATAGGTACTGATGGCATTCAATATAGGGCGGTTGACGACGGTGAGCCATCAGGTAGTGCCGGGAAGCCCATTCTTGGTCAGATAGACAGCATGGGGCTTACCAATGTACTGGTGGTTGTGGTTCGCTATTTTGGTGGAACACTGCTGGGCGTGCCGGGCTTGATAAATGCTTATAAAACAGCTACTGCTCTTTCGCTGGAGCATCTGCCAAAGACGGAAAAGTGGATAGAGAATATATATGAGATCAATTTTGACTACCCGGCAATGGGCGAAGTGCTTTACTTATTAAAACAGGCGGAGGCTACCATTTATAAACAAGACTTGCAGCTTTTCTGTGTTATTAATGCGGGCATCCCGCGGAAGCAAAGTGACACATATGTGCAAAGACTTTCGGAAATTCGTGGGGTGGTCGTTAAAGCGTCGACCGAATTAGGTTAATACTCCATCATTGCTGTCGATAGAAAAAAATACTCACTTAATAAAAGCTGAAGCCACACGCCTTGGCTTTATGTCCTGCGGCATCGCTAAGGCTGTCCAGCTCGATGAAGATGCAGTACGACTGGAGGCGTGGCTTAACAAAGGCCACCAAAGCGGTATGCAGTATATGGAGCGTCACTTCGATCTCCGCATAGATCCGCGCAAGCTGGTGCCTGGCGCCAGATCGGTCATCACGCTATTGCTCAATTACTTTCCTTCTGAACAACAACAGCCCCAGGCTCCTAAGATCGCCAAATACGCCTATGGCACCGACTATCATTACGTGATACGGGATAAGCTAAATCAGTTACTCCGGTTTATTACAGATAACATAGGCGCAGTAGATGGCCGGGGATTTGTGGACAGTGCGCCTGTGCTCGAGCGGAGCTGGGCGGTGCGCAGCGGCCTCGGGTGGGTAGGGAAGAATGGCAATGTGCTTACAAAACAATCCGGATCCTTCTTCTTCATCGCCACCCTGATAACAGACCTGGATCTTATAGCAGATGCGCCATTTGCCACGGATCATTGCGGCAC
>CAINOM010000234.1 GCA_903851455.1 uncultured Bacteroidota bacterium
CCAACAACTTTGTCTATTGCCAGTGTAAAGGTATCGGCTGATACTTCTTTTACATCCATCCAGTAGGTACGTTCATTAGCCACATGGTTTACGATAACAGCCGGAACAGCAGATGTAACCATGTAATATATGCTGATGACCTGGGAATTGTCGTAAGCCGACGCCTGGAAAAAGTCAGTGGTGTAAAAGTGATCCAGGATATCTATATCTAAACCGAGTTCCTCCTTCCATTCCCGTACCAGGCAATCCTTGATGCCTTCGCCCCAGTCGAGGCCGCCGCCCGGGAATTTAATGATCTTCTTTCCGCGTATCAGCTCTTCGTTCACTAATATTTTGCCACGCTCTATCCAGATGCCGTATACGCGGATGTTGAAACGTTTGTCCATAATATAAAGATAATATACCGGCCCATGAATCCGGGCAAATGTAACAATGCATTAATCATTGGATAATATTCCGGGTTTATGTTTGCCTTGCAAAAATGCACCATCATGAACACACAATGTACACTTGCAAGGATCGGCATGGTATGCCTGTTCGTAATTTTTGGTATCAATGCCGGATATGGCCAGATACTCAGCTACACAAATGCTACGAGCGGAGCGCTCAACTCCGTTGCCGCTAATGCCACAGGCACTGCACTGGCTTTGGTAAACGGGGCTACTACACCGGGGGCGTCCTGCAGTACCGGCTTTTCATCAGCCGGGTATGGGAGCAGTACCACCTACAGCTCAACTGGCGCTGCGGTAGAAGTAACCTGCACACCGGCATCCGGCTATGCATTGAATGTAACTGGTTTCAGCATGGGCTTGCGTCGCTCGGCAAGTGGGCCTGTCGATGTGCGCTTTGCTTACAGCACCGATGGCGGTACCACCTGGACCAACCAGGGATCTAACCAGGCGCCTGACAATGCAAGCTGCGGCACTACCACGACCGGTACATGGACCACTTCCTTTACTGTTAATTCACCGAGCACGTTAAAGTTCCGGGTATACGGTTTCGATGCCAGCAGCACAGCCGGTACTGAACAAATATTGAACCTTACCATCAGCGGCACAGTGACCGGCGGCGGCGGTGTTACTGCCAACCCTAAAATAACTGTCTACTTTAATAACCCGGTGGATACGACCGTATCAACCGGGGTAAGGGCTAAATACCTGAACCACTGCCTGGCGGACACATTGATCGCTTATATAAACCGCGCAAAATATACTATAGACATTGCCCAGTATGAATACAACCAGACATCAGGTTTTTCGAACATTGCCAATGCAGTAAATGCAGCTTATAGCCGGGGTGTTACCATTCGCTGGATATATGATTCTACAGTGAACAATACGGGTCTATCTACGCTGAACTCAAGTATACATACGTTGTCCAGCCCTGCAGGTGGCAGCATTTCTCCTTGTCACAAGCAGTACACGATCATGCACAATAAGTTCGTGCTCATCGATGCCAACTCCTCTAACCCGAATGATGCCTATGTATGGACCGGTTCTCCCGACTGGAATGTGACCCAATTCAATTCAGACTATAATAACGTTGTTATTATACAGGACTCGGCGCTGGCTCACGCTTATACCGCACAGTTCAACCTGATGTGGGGCAGCACTACGAGCACTCCCAATGCGGGCGCCAGCTTATGGGGTCCTTGCAAGCCTAACTCAGGCAGGCATAACTTTACTATTAATGGTACCCATGTCGAATTATATTTTACGCCTTCTGACAGCACCAATGCCCACATCTTATCTACCGTTCAGTCTGCCAATACGGACCTGTATTTTGGCATGTATACATTTACAGATGTACCTGATGCCAGCCAGATAATAACTGAGAACAACGGTGGTGTTACTGTTGATGGTATTGTGGACCAGTACAGCACCAGCTATGCTGCCTACGATACACTGCTTGCGCACCTTGGTACCACTCATCTCAAGGTGTACACCGGCGGCTATATCTACCACAATAAGTACGCTATTGTTGACCCTTCAAATACATGCTCAGACCCTACGGTGCTCACGGGATCGCACAACTGGACCGCCAGCGCCGACCTCCAGAATGATGAGAATACACTGATCATTCATGATGCGGTAGTGGCAAATCTATACTACCAGGCCTTTAAACAGGACTTTACAACGCTTGGCGGTGCACTTTCACACATATCTGTCGGCGGTGGCTGTGGAACTACTTATCATAGGGAAATCGGTCCGACGGAAACTCCTGTCGTTACTGATAACACAGGTAATATCCTAATCTACCCTAACCCTACAAGGACTAGTTTTACTATCCAGTACAGCATCGCCGCTACCGAAAACACTTCTATAACGGTTACAAATGCGATGGGACAGGTGGTAGCACGAGTTGTAAATAATGAGACCATTGAGCAAGGTACTTACCAAAGCCTCTTCACGCCGCCCGCACCGGGCATTTACTTTGTAAGTGTGAATATCGGGGGTAATGTCCAGGCGCTGAAAGTCGTTAAGCTATAAATGCACGCTACAGGAAATATTTTGACCGGGTCAAGAACATTGACCCGGTTTTTTTGTTTTACCCTATCTCCTGGAAAACGTAACATTGAATTGTTCTCCTGTTAATATGCGGCTGGTACCTTTAAATATACAAAAACAGGCACCATGCGTAAAAAATTTACTCTTTCAAAGATCGGTCTTATATGCCTGTTTGCGGTATTGACAACCAGCACCAGCTATGGCCAGATAATCAGCTATACCAGTGCAACAACAGGTGCACTCAGTTCGGTGGCTGCAAACGCTACCGGTACCGCCCTGGCAAGGGTTAACGGGGCCACGGCGCCCGGCGCCCCTTGCGGTACCGGGTTTTCGTCGGATGCGTTTACAAGCACCACCACTTATTCTGCTACACTGCCTGCAATAGAAGTAACGGTAACGCCGGCTTCCGGTTACGCCCTGAATGTAACGGGTTTCACTGCCGACATGCGCCGGTCTTCAACTGGTCCCGCTTCTGTGCGCTATGCATACAGCACGGACGGCGGTACTACATGGATCAACCAGGGCTCAAACCAGTCGCCGAACAATGCGAGCTGCGGCACTACGACTACCGGCACATGGAATACCACCGTTTCCGTTCTTGCCCCCGGCGTGCTTAAATTCAGAGTATACGGATTTAATGCCAGTGGTTCAACCGGCACATTCCAGATTCTCAATCTTAAAGTAAATGGGACGGTTAGCGGTTCCTGCCCCGCGCCGCTCAGTCTGTCCGCCACGTCAGTTACAAGCTCTTCTGCAACACTGAACTGGACGGACTCGGGTATCGCTTCCAGTTATAATATACAGTATCGTAAGACCGGTACTACTACGTGGTCTGCTACCACTGCTACTGTCACCCATGTTTCCGTTTCCGGCTTGTTGGCATCCTCCACCTATGAATTCCAGGTGCAGTCCGTCTGCGGCAGCGGCTCATCAAGTGCTTACACTGCCTCAGGTACCTTCACTACTTCCGCAGCTTCTTCCTGCCCTGTTCCTTCTGGTCTGTCTGCGTCATCTATAACTGCGTCTACCGCTACGCTCAACTGGGGTGCAGCTTCCGGTGCCGTTAGCTATAATATTCAGTATCGCCAGACGGGTACTACCACCTGGACGTCAACCACTGCTACTTCTACTTCCAAAGCTATATCTGGCTTATCGTCGGGCGCTACTTATGAGTTCCAGGTACAGACGGTATGTTCCGGCTCATCGACAAGCGCATTTTCCGGTTCTGCTACTTTCAGCACCACAGGTTCCTCCGGCTGCGACCCTTCTTTATGGTCCCACGTATACAACTCTTCGAGGCTTACGGTTAACCAATCGTGCGTCACAATAACGGGCACTGTAGCCAATAAGATCAGCGAGGCCGATGGAGATATTCATATCCGCGTCACCGTCGATGCCGCTTATTCATACATGCTCAATAACAGTAACGTATCAGGCCAGCATGGTGATATGGTTGTAGAGCCGGTATGCACACACACTATTACACAGGCCGATGCAGTGTCTGCTTGCACGGGTTTTTCCAACACTGTTTATATCCCTAACGTTGGTGAGCATGTTGTAATAGTGGGTGCCTACGTAACTGATCAGAACCATGGATGGAATGAGATACACCCGGTTACGAGCATTACGGTAGGGGCGCCGCATCCCAGCGGTGGCAGCACAACGGCTATTGATGAGCCTACAGGAATATTCCTTTCGCCAGACGATATTAAAGTATTCCCAAACCCGGCTAATTCTGGCATCAGTTTCACCCTTGGTCAGAAACCATCTTCAGTAGTATACATAACTTTAGTGGATGAAATGGGCCGGGTGGCAGGCCAGTACCAGATGCTGGAGACAAAGGAGTTGAAAGCAGCTACTAACTATTTCCCGAACGGCAAGTATTATTACTCGGTGACGCAAGACGGCCGTTTGGTAAAAGGCGGAACATTTATTGTGAAGCACTAGTACGTCATAGTAAGCACAACATCGGGCTTAAGTATAAAAGGCTTAAGTCGGCTTTTTTATGGTTTTCTGACACCAAGGATAATGTCTGACGCTACATCTTTTCTTTTAATGATCACAGGAGCGTGGTTTTTCTCCGAGGCTTTAAGCAGGTCCAGGTAATTGGGGTTCGCATCATTTGGCAGCTTGTAAAAGCGCTGAGACCGTACAAACGTCACCCGTACGAACGTCTCGCTGCTGTTTGGTATGCGTATCGCAGCGACGGTCATCGTATCTTCTATGCTCTTTTTTTTTGTCCTGTGTTTCGGAGCGGCAAAAGACTGGATACTGAAAAGCATAAAAAATAAACCCAGCACACATAGTCGGTATGCCGGGCTTTTAATATGGTTTGTCATGCGTTTACTTATGGACATGATACCAGGTGCCTGTAGCTAACAAGTGTAGAATTAGTATCCATGTAGAGCGGGTCTGTATCAAATGAATAGCCGGTGCCAGATGCAGGGCTATAAGAAGATGTAGGCTGTATGTTGATCATACTAACATGCGGCACATCGCCGCCCGGTACGCACGCAGGGTTGGTCTGTGCATGAAGCCATACAGACAACAATACCGGCTGATCGAACATTGCAGGATCGAACACATATGCCTTAGGACCGGTTGGCGTCTTTATGGTCACCAGCGGCGCCACGTGATACCACCAGTTGATACAGCAACCGCCCCATTTCTCGGCTTTAACACAAAGCTCATCGGAACCGGCATTAGCGAAACTGAACACTTTTTGAGTGCCGAAGTGATACTTACTGTTGATGATCATACACATTTTGTGCGCACGCGCATAGCAGCCATCCGGGCAATACTGGAAAGTGATGCAATGATCGACCGCATAGGGGCCAGCCAACTGGCAGCATTGATGGGCTATGTAATCAAACATCAGCTGCGCGGTATTAAAATCAGGGATAACATTGGTGAGCGTATCCGTTGTAAGGTTGAGCACTCCCATGCTGGTCGCACGATCAATAACGTCTGCAGAAGTAGTCTGGTCGATCTTCATGGTTATGCCCGGGGTGCTGACGATCGGCTTCGCATGAAAATAAGCCTGGTCCTCGGCTTTCGAAATGCTGACGTGTGAAACCGTGGCACGCCAGGGGTCGAAGCTGATCTGTACGGCCTGGTTTGCAGCCAGTGCATTTTTAAGTACCGATATATCGGCTGGGTCAGAAACAGTGAAGATCTCCTCGTTCTGGTTGAACATGACTCTGGTAGCTGAGCCGTCTGCTGTAGGCCGGATCATAGCTACTGTGACCACACTGGTTATCTGCTCGTTCTGCAACAGCGGCGTCCTCGATTCCTTTTTCAGGATCTCGTCATTGGTAGCTGGCGTGGCCACCGTCCTGCTTTTGTTACACGCAGTGATGCTTGCTGTCAGCGCAGCCGCGGCAAATAAGCATACCGCAGATAATTTTATGGAGCTTCTCAAAGATGTAAATTTTTTCATGACCTGTTTGTTTAAGAAAAACACTAATGTGGTTACCACAAAGTACATTATTTTTTATTATCAGAAAAAAATTATCGGGAATATTTAATATTTCGCATTTATGGAAGATTATTTAATAATAATAGTAACTTTCCCCTAGTCATATACCTACAATAATCAAAATATACCGATGAAGCACATTTTTATTCTTGCGTTATCACTACTTACTGCGAATGCCTTGTTTGCCCAAAAAGCAGGCAGAACCGCTAAACACCGCCAGATACTTTTCCAGCTCCTGCAGCAGCATACCGCCCGCCATGGGGAGATGAAGACCACAACCGGCGTGAGTACAGACCGCGTTATAGCACAGAGCACGCGCGATAGCATGGGCGTGCTGGACGACTCGGTAAGCCTGAATTATGCCCCGAACATGACATCGGTCTATGACTTTAATACGCTTGCGTATCCGTATAACTATCCATACAGCGCGTCTCCCATGTTCAACTTTGCGGGAGTGTTCACTACACCGCAGGTGCCTTTTGATACGTTCGTACATTGGACGCAGGATCCGTTTACCCTGGTGTTCGGGCTATATGAGGCGGCGGTTGCCGGCTATGACGCATCAAGAAACATGGTGAGCTATAAAGATATTTTTACAGACTCGGTGACCAATACGAACATGAGCTATATTAACAGGTTCAATGGGTCGAACAAGATAGACAGCGGTTATTGGTTTCGCCTGAGTGGCGGTGTTGCAGACAGTACTTTCCAGCAGTTTTTCACGTACAACACGGCAGGCCTGCTTACAAAAGACAGCGTATACGAATTTCACCTGGGGACATGGCACCTCGTGGCGAAGTCGTTATATACTTATGACATCGCGAACGACCTTACCCAGATAGATTATTTCGCGAATGATACTGATACATCGTTCACACAACCGCTGCAGGAGAAGGAACAGTACATAAATACCTACGATGCCAGCAACAGGCTGCTGACCGTACTCACCAATCTTTACGACGGCACGGCGCTGAATGGTTATGTAAAAGACACTTTTGATTATACCGGTACCCATGCCTATCATACATCCTGGAAGGAGTACCAGTACGATCCTATTAATACCGATTGGGCGCCGATGTTCTATATGTCGAAAACAATAAATGGAGCTGGCTTCCCGGACACTGTGAACATAGATGGCTTTGAC
>CAINOM010000235.1 GCA_903851455.1 uncultured Bacteroidota bacterium
GCCCGCCATCGGCCATGGCATCTTTACATAACTTCAGGAATGCCGGTGACGTCACGAAGTCCGGCACTACCCTGCCGTTAAACACATCAATAAATACGAGGTCATACTTAGCTTTATTCCGTTCCATGTGGGCCAGGGCATCGCTGCACACCGGATCTATTTTTGCGGCAATCTTTTCCGCTGCGAACAGATCCATAGCCATGCGCAACACCACCTTATCCTGCTCCACAAGGCTAATGGCAGGACTATAACCTTTATGGTCCAATACATACACCATACTACCCAGCCCGCCTCCCAGTACCAGCACATTCTTTACAGCCGGTAATGCGCTCCTTAAATGATCGGTGACTACGGTTGCCGGACGGTATCGGTCACCATCAGAGTATATAGCATCATCAGTTGCCAGTTGAAACTGGTTACGGTAAAGTTGCAGGATAAGAAGTTCGTTAACCGCACCCGCAGTCTGCGAGATGGTTACGGGATAAAGAAAGCTCAGCAGCCTTTTATAAAATGGTACCCGGATATGAAGTGAATTTTAACTTTTGGTTATTGCGGCTTAATCACGATCGCGAAGCCTGCGCTTGCGGAAGAAGGGCACTTTGTTCTCATTGCCACTGATAAGGCGGCTGATATTCTTATGATGGGTAAGTACCACAAGAAACGCCGTGGCTATAGCAAACAGCCGGTAACCAGGCTCTTCCGCGTTGTTGAAAATGAAGATGATAAGCACCGGAAAAGCAATGCTGGCAGTAATAGAACTCAATGATACATAACGGGTCAGAAACAGCATCAGCACAAACACAGCGACTAAGCTCACGGCAACCAATGGTTGTATCGACAGTATCATTCCAAATAGAGTGGCGATACCTTTTCCGCCCCTGAAATCAGCCCAGATAGGAAATATGTGTCCCAACACGGCCGCAAGGCCCAGGAATATCTGAAGATTAACAAATGGCTCGCTACGAACAACAAGAGGAGAACATAAAGCCAGTGTTACAGCCAGGGATCCTTTAAGCATGTCTACCAGCATTACACCGCACCCCGCTTTGGTACCCAATATTCTGAAAGCGTTTGTTGCCCCTGAGTTTCCGCTGCCGTGTTCCCTGATATCAATACCATAGATCAGCTTACTCACCCACACTGCCGTCGGAATAGACCCTATTAAATATGCTAAAACAAGAAGGAATGCTATTGTCATTACACAATTTCGTTATGGACAAAAACAAATTTAATCGTTCTCCATCAAATATCCTAATGGGCTAGTAGATAATCGTTATAACTTTTAACAAATTTTCAGCTAAAAATTTCAAACAAATATTCCGGTTCAAAAACACTAATGTCAAAAGTCGTGCCTGGCTTTCCGCTTTGGAATTTGTAATTTAATTTTTGGATTTTTTAAACAGCAGTGCGATCCAGTTGTCGATGCGGTCAGCTTTAACCAGCACAAAACCCGCATCTGACGCCGCACCAACAATGATCTCTTCGTCCGCCACAAGAAGCCCGCTGAGCAATAATACACCGTCGTCTTTTAACAACTGGTACATATCCGCCATATACTGCAGCAGAATGTGACGGTTGATATTAGCAAGGATAATGTCCCATTTTCCGGCAGGCACATCTTCGAGCGAGCCCTGCTTCACAGATATGTGTGTACAGTTGTTGCGCACTATATTTTCCATCGCATTTTCCGCCGACCACTCGTCATTGTCTACCGCGAAAATATCCGAAGCGCCCAGCATCTCTGCAAATATGGCCAGCACTCCGGTACCCGTCCCGAAGTCCAGCACAGACTTATCTTTCATATCCATCCCGTTCATCTGCCGCATCATAAGCTGCGTCGTGGCATGATGACCGGTTCCGAATGACATCTTTGGCGTGATAACTATTTCATAGGGGGTAGTGATGTCGATATCATGAAAATGCGCTCGGATGGTACAGATATTATCTACCATCACCGGCTGAAAATTAGACTCCCAAAGTGCATTCCAGTTCTGTTGCGCTATTGCCTCGGTCTCATAAGCTACGCCCGCCGAGACTGCCACTTGCTGCAGCTCAGCTTCTTTATATTCCTCCTCCGCTATGTAAGCCAGCAACTCATTTTCCAGCTCTTCAAAACCATCATACCCGATCTCCGATAGCATCGCAATAAGCATGTCTGAGACATCAGCCGTTACATTTATAAACCTCGCCCTTAAGTATCTCATTGTTAGATTTTCTTTTTCCCGGAAAGAAACTATCCGTGATTGTGACCCTTTAAAAAGTATAAAGGTTGTACACCGTACAACCTTTATCTAAATATGTATTTTAAGAAAGATTAGTTATCGTCATCCTTATCAGCTGCTGGTTTCTTTGCACCCGGCGTTGCTGGCTCGTCATCAGTACTTTCATCTTCAACATGGAGGTTCTTCTCCTGCTGGTCCATCGTGCCCGGCATAGCGCTGTTGTAAAGTACGCGGCGGGTAGGCAGATCAGAGATGATGCGGAACTCAGTACGACGGTTCAATTGACGACCTTCTGGGTTGTCCTTGCCGTCTATATCATTAAGCGCAGCGGCATTCTTTTTACCAAACCCTTTTGCTGTAAGACGGCCTCTGTCTACGCCTGTTTTTTCAAGATA
>CAINOM010000236.1 GCA_903851455.1 uncultured Bacteroidota bacterium
AGCATCGGAAAAAATTACATGATGTGCCGTATAGGGGATATGACAGTGCGTATTTGTTACATCATTAAATCGTTTTTTGCAGAACTTAAAAATCCGATACACCTTTGTGCCACAAAACAACGAATTCCCTATCATGACAGAAAAATTCAAGAAAATAGAGCGGCAATATGTGCTGTCGGACAGCACGGTAAATGAGTATGGTTTCCGGCTGCTTACCTCGGGATACCAGATAGATTCTTTTCAGAAAAATCCCATAGGCTACTACATGCACCGGCGGGAAGACGGTATAGCGCTGAAGTGGGAAGACCTCCTGATAGAAGACGACAGAATACTTGGTACACCGGTGATCAACCTGTCGAACGGGAGGGGAGAGCAGACCTGCAGTGAGGCGGAGAACGGATTTCTTAATGCGGCGTCTGTAGGCCACATAGTAGTGCTGGAATACAGCATGGACAAGGATATGATGCTGCCAGGCCAGACAGGGCCAACGATCACAAAATGGTATAACAAGGAATGCAGCCTGGTGGACATACCGGGAAACCGCAATGCGCTGACGCTGCTTTATGATGCGCAGGAGAATGAACTAAACCTCGCGGACTTAAACATTAAGTCACCACTGATGCAAGTGATGCAGCAAGGAACATTAAAAGACCTATGCGCGGTATTGCAACTGGCAGACGAAACGGATGAAAGAGCAGTATCTACCGCGGTGCAGGACCTGGCAGCAAAAGCCAATAACCTGGAACTGGAAAACAAACTGCTGCACAGCGATAAATATGAGCTGCAGCAACAGCTGGACGAAATAGGTAAGGTGCGCACACGGTATGAAGTGACTGCCCTGCTGGAACGGGCGCTGGAGGACAAAAAGATAACAGCAGAGTTAAGGGATAAACTGGGGAGTGATTATGCGACCAACCCCGAAGGACTGAAAGCGTTACTGGGCGCTATGCCGGCTTACCAATCTATAGCTGAATTGTTGAAAAGCAAACAACAGGACAAAACCGAAGCCCAATGGCAGTGGGATGATTATGACAAGAATGATGCTACCGGGAAGAAGTTGAAAGAGCTGAGGGCGAATGACCCAGTGAGGTATAGGGAGTTGTTTGAGCAGAAGTTCGCACCGTCCAATACGTGACCCATCCACGTTCTCACCCCTGACCCCAACCTTCGCTGAAGCTACGGCTGGCAAGCCTAAAGGGGAACCAAGAATTTAGCTTTCGTCTAACACTCATCTTTTTATTTCTTTTTTACCGGGGCCGGCGGATGTGCTTGTTCCATAGTGGTGGGTTTTAACCCCCGCCCCCTAAAGGGGGGTCAGGAATTTAGCTTTCATGCGATTCTCAACTTTTATACTTCTATCATCTAATTTATTTCCAGTTTGATAGGTTGCCCTCCGCCGGTTCCAGGTAATTTATCCTTTCTATATCACGCGGCGAAATAGGAATCTCACGCAAAGAGCGCCCGCCCGAACGTGCCTTTCCGGTACGGGCAGGCAAAGCTAAAACGCAAGGGCCACAAAGCCCGTCTATTCCAACACATGCTATCTGTTTCAGCTTAATAAGGGAAGCCCCGATTGGTCGGCTCCCGTGGGCATAACAAGTGTGTTTTCAATGCTTCATTCCAACAATAATTATTAATCACCAAACAACAATTTAACCAATGGCAATTCAAAAAGAGATCTGGGAAGATCACATCGAAGGCAATTTGTTTAAGAACAATGAGTTCCTGCTGGCATCGACGGATGCAGGACAGTATGTGCTGCAAGGAAAGGTAGTGCATATACCACAGGCCGGCGCACTGCCGAACATCGTAAAGAACAGATCTTCTTTACCGGCAACAGTGGTACAGCGCGGGGATACGGACATCACCTATACCCTGGATGAGTACACTACGGACCCGATACTCATTCCGAACGCAGAGACGTTTGAGCTGAGCTATAACAAGCGCGAAAGTGTACTTGGCGAGTATGAGTCGTCCCTGCGCCAAACCGTGGCCGACAGCCTGCTGATAGACTGGTCGCCGAGCGGCAGTACGGGGCTTGTGATGCGCACCACCGGCGTATCTACCGCTACTACCCTGGCCGGCACTACGGGCAACCGTGCGAAATTTACGGTGAATGATCTGAAGGGCGCACAGCTGCAACTGAACAAGCAGAATGTGCCGATGGAAGGCCGATACGCCCTGATAAGCGCGGATATGTTTCAGCAGCTGACGGACGATATGTCTGCAACCCAATACAGAGACTTCAGTGCGGCGTATGATGTGAAGGATGGCGTGCTGGGCAGGTTGTTTGGTTTCAACATTATGATGCGCAGCAATGTAGTGACCTATACTAATGACAGCGCCCCGGTAGTAAACCCATATGGGGCAACACCTGCTGCTGCTGACAATGATGGTGTGCTGTGCTGGCAGATAGGCGCTGTGGAGCGTGCGCTGGGCGACATCAAATTCTTTGAGCGTATAGGCGACCCAACTTACTATGGCGATGTGTATAGCGTAAGTGTGCGCATGGGCGCGAGGATGCGCCGCAGCGATGCCAGGGGTGTGGTAGCAATAGTGCAGGCCGCAGCGTAGTGATGTGCAAATGAGGGAATGTGAAAATGTGCAAATTCCCGCGAGGAAATGTTTCTCGCAAAACGTAAAGAGGTTTCTCGCAAAGGCGCAGAGGCGCAGTTTCCTCATTTTGCTTTCAAGGGCGCAAAGCGCGAATGGGATTTAACATTTTACATCCCCCTAGCCCCCTTCGCCCGCGCACACGGCTTGCGCTAACCTGCCTACCGGCAGGCAGGAGGGGGGAATTTCCATCGCGAGCACAGATGTGTAGCAAATAAAATGAGTATGCTTTCTGAGATTAAAATATGGATGCTTGTAGGGGTGGCGGGAGTCATGGCAGCGATACTTGGTTTTATAATCAAAGTGGTGACCGGACAAGTGATAAAAAGGCTGGACGAGATAGTACTGGAGCTGAAGCAGCTAACCAATGCCACGACGATACAGGGACAGCAGATAAAGGGCCTGCAGGAGCAGGATGCCGTGATTCACCGCCGCCTCAATGAGCACTCAGCACGCATACATGCACTGGAGATGAAAACAATTAAGAACGAC
>CAINOM010000237.1 GCA_903851455.1 uncultured Bacteroidota bacterium
ACATCGGCAAGCTGGGCCATTCAGTATCTGCGCATGTCGAAGGGACACATCGGTACTTTCTTTGCCTCGCTGCTGCAAATTGCCAAAATACCGTTCACTGAGAAGCGGCATGTGGTGAGCAACAAAACACTGGAATATCTTCGGAAAGTAGAAGCCCGCCTGAAATACTAGTTACCGGAACCGGCTCCTGATTGCCGCCAGTTTGCGCTCCACCACAAAATAAGAAAAGAAAGAAACGGCTAAGACTGCCGCAAGCTCCAGCCATTCTGAAACCACGTAACCATGAACGGACTCCCACGGATGAGCCATAAGGAATAACTGTTGCCATACATAAATGGAATAGGATGCAAGGCCGATGCCAACAAGTATTCTGGAGTTGAGCAGCCTGAAAAAAAGGCTGTTTGATGGAGTGATATTGTTCGCAATAATAGCCGCTACCAGTGCTGAGCAAATGAAATTCTTGTAGCAGAGCGCATTCAGGAAACCAGCGCCGCAAAATATCCCGTAAGCGGTAAAAAGGATGAGCAGGTTTACTGCAACATTATTTGGATAAAGTCTCCCTGAGATGATTTTCTTGAAGAACAATACAGCGCAAAGGGCCCCGGTAAGTATGGGTGTGATGTACCGCAGCAAGTCTGCAAGTACGTGTGCGCCACCACCACTGAACGCGCTGGAACCTCGGTCCGCCAGTGCAAGAAACACGGGTATCAAAATGATCAGCAGCGCTAACGTTACCATGTAGCCGTTGGTGCTCTTCTTCAATAGAACAGGGAACAGAATATAAAACTGCTCTTCAACGGACAGAGACCAGAAGTGCCCGGTCATCACGTCCCAATGCGTGGGGATGATATTTGTGTTCTTAATGAATAGTGCAGCAGAGACTATGTCCGGCAGTGCAATGACTTTATAGTAGCTATTGACGACCATAACAACCAGCAGGTAGAGATATGCAATCGGTATGATCCTCAGAAAGCGGCGCATATAAAATTTGCTAAGCGACACCCCACCTTTTTGGTGTTTTTCTTTAAGCAGTACTGTTGTAATAATAAACCCACTGATAACGAAAAAGATGTTCACACCAAACATGCCATTGAAGCTCGTGATCTTGTTTGCAAGTAGCATGTGGTACGCCAGCACCATAATAATGGAGACCCCTCGCAGGCCATCCAGCGAGGGCAGATGAGCGGGCTGCAAGGGCGCAGGTAAGCCCGTTGGTACAGAAAATAATTTTTCAGTAAAAAGTTTCAAGGGTCCTGCCATAGGGTTTCAGGAGGGTTCAACAGCGCGGGAAGAAAAAACCGGCTGTATGACCATAACGCAACTACTGCAGGAAATATTTGATGAGGAGGCAAATTTACATCGGCACATCAATGCGGATCTGCTTGGAGAACAGTTTTCCATTGGCGTCCTTGCCATCGATCTTCCACATTACCGACCTGAGCATTATGTACATCGGCTTCTGATTTGCTGCCTTTATGTGATGCACGCTGTTTTCCCACTCTTTCACTTTTTTGCGGCTAAAGTGGTGACGCTGCGCAGCCTTGCCTACAGCACTGTGAATTGCATTTGCACTGGCATGCGGGTACTCGAGTGATTTGGTATCGAGGTCAGTGATCTTGTATTGGTTGTTGTTGCCCTTAATTGGTTCCCAGTCGGTGGTTATAGATAGCTGATCAACGGGCAATGTACCCAGTTCATTCTTTAAGACCGCGACCGACTGGTAGCGTTGCGACACCTTGGTCACATTACCGGTCACGTGTAAGGTGTTGCCATTAATATCACCACTCACAAACGTATATACGGCACCATTCGCTTTTTGTAAGTCTGCTTTCCCGGCAATTTTCGCGTTCAGATTGGGGATAAGAATAGACACGTCTTTAAACTCAGCCTTAAGTCCAGCCGCGGCTGGCAGTACCTGTGCAGCGGGTTTTGAGGCACCAGGTGCAACTTTCTTGCTGGTATCAGCTGCGGCCACTGCAGGTTTTGTTTCAGTAGTGTCTTTTGTTTCAGGCGTGGGTATAACTGGCTGCAGGTCGGTAACGAGGTCTTTGAGTTTCTGCGGATCTCTTTCTGTTACGATACTAGAAGAATCACCCAATACGATAGGGCCATGGTTTTTGGGAGGCATGTCTTTACAGGAAAAGAAAAGCGCCATCGACCCGCCAAGCAAAGCAATATGCATCAACCGTTTATTCATACCTACCGTATTTCATTTACGAAAGTAACATGTAATATGCCAAATGTCAAAAGTCATAGGCAAAAAAGTAAAATGCTACCGGGTTCTAATATCAATATGCCAGCAATTTCTGCACGCATCCATCAAGCCTGCTGCTGGCCATGAAGTTCTGTTCCAGCGGTATTGCAAAGGGTATCGGGGTGTCCAATCCTGCACAGCGCACTATGGGGGCGTCGAGATGTTCAAAACAGTTTTCTGATATCCACGCAGCCAGTTCGCCGCCTATACCGCCTGTGAGGGTATCTTCATGCAGCAGCAATACTTTCCCTGTGCGCAGCACCGATGCCCGTATAGCCGCATAGTCAAGCGGTAACAACGAACGGAGGTCAAGTATGTCGAAAGATATGTCCGGGTGTTTATTTGCGTAAGCTGTGGCCCAATGCACACCCATGCCATAGGTAATGATGCTGATATCGCTTCCTTCACGCACCGTTCTTGCCTTTCCTATTTCGATGCTGTAATATTCATCAGGTACCAGGCCGCTTATGCTGCGATACAGGGCTTTATGCTCAAAGAACATCACGGGGTTAGGATCTGCAAGCGCGGCTATCAGCAGGCCTTTGGCATCTTCTGGCGTAGACGGATAAACCACCTTCAGCCCGGGAGTATGTGCAAACCATGCCTCATTGCTCTGTGAGTGGAACGGTCCTGCACCTACACCACCGCCAGTGGGCATGCGTATTACCACATCTGCATTCTGGCCCCAGCGGTAGTGGATCTTAGCAAGGTTGTTGATGATCTGGTTGAAGCCAACGGTCACAAAATCTGCAAACTGCATTTCCATCATCGACTTATGCCCTTTGATGGATAAGCCAAGCGCGGCACCTACTATCGCGCTCTCGCAGAGTGGTGTATTGCGCACTCGTTCTTTACCGAACTGGGCTACAAAACCCTCCGTTACTTTGAAGGCGCCACCATACTCAGCTATATCCTGCCCCATCAATACGAGGTTGGGATGGCGCTCCATGCTTTGTTTCAATCCTTCGGTAATGGCCTGAATGAATTTCTTTTCTGTGCCTGCAGACTGCGGCGAAACGGCAGCGGGTACACCTGGTGCATATACGTCCGCCATCTCCTCGGCGGTATTTGCCACAACCTCTGCCGCTGCAAATCCTGTCGCAATGCCGTCTTCTATTTCGTGCTGAATAACTGATCTTATTGCTGCTATCTTATCGTCGTCAAGAAGCCCTTGCTCCCTGAGGTAATTCTCATAATTCTGTACCGGGTCTTTTTTGCCCCATTCTTCAAATAATTCCTTGGGCACATACTTAACACCGCTGGCCTCTTCGTGGCCGCGCATACGGAAAGTCATGCATTCCACCAGTATAGGCTTTTGTTCGGTGATGCAGTATTGGCGCGCCTCTGTTATCTGCTTATATACTTCCAGTATGTTGTTGCCATCAATGCTTATGCCTTTCATGCCATAGCCTATGGCCTTATCGGCCAGTTGCTTGCAGACAAACTGCTCATTGCTCGGTGTGCTGAGGCCATAGCCATTATTTTCTATCACAAATATTACAGGGAGGTTCCAGACAGCGGCCACATTGAGCGCTTCATGAAAGTCGCCCTCACTGGTACCGCCATCTCCGCTGAATGCCAGCGATATCTTTTGTTCTTTCTTTAGTTTGTGCGCCAGGGCTATACCATCTGCAATAGCCAGTTGCGGACCAAGATGAGAGATCATACCGCATATGTGGTACTCATTCGCGCCAAAGTGGAACGAACGTTCCCTGCCTTTGCTGAATCCTTCCTTACTCCCCTGCCACTGCATGAATAGCTTATCGAATGGCATTTTGCGTGTGGTGAATACGCCAAGGTTGCGGTGCAACGGCATGATGTACTCATCACTATCCAGTGCCAGTGTGGCCCCAACCGCTATAGCCTCCTGCCCGATACCACTAAACCACTTGCTGATCTTACCCTGGCGGAGCAATACCAGCATCTTTTCCTCGATCATCCTGGGACGAAGCAACTCCCTGTACATATCAACAAGCTGTGCATCAGAAAGGTTTTTACGGTCGAATTGCATATGTTCTATTTGGGGGCAAAAGTAAGCGAATAGAGGGATTTTTACTTATTTGGACCAATTGGAGGAATTACCGAGGCGTCTCTTTTAAGATTTGGCAGCGCTCCTAATTCCATTTTAAATAAAACTGTAATTTTGTAGAAATAGTCAAGATATGAATACCATAGGTATCCGCCGGAAGCTGCATCATTTTATCGATACCATCGAGGACAAAAAAGCTGCAGCGATTTATACTCCTTTTGAAGAAAATATTAAAAATAATGAAGAAGATTATACGGACGAGTTTAAGGCCGAACTGGACCGACGTTACGAAGAATACAAAAAAGACGGAAAGATCATCACAAGAGAAGCGATGGACAAGCGAATAAAAAAAATATTAACCAAGTCAAAATAGTCCGTGTACCAGATAACCTACCGCGAAATAGCTGCAGAAGAATATGCTAATGCGATAAAATGGTATGAAGAAAGAATCCAGGCAGCGGCGGAAGGTTTCATTAAAGCTGTGGACAATAAGTTAGACAGCATCAGTGATAATCCGGGGAAATACAAAAACCTGTTCCGCAATTATCATGAAGTGAGCACAATAGATATCCCTATACCATAGTTTATTTTATTGAGGAACGACTGCAAAGAATAGTCATAGTAGCTATCTACCACCATAAACACCGTCCTCAAAAGAAATACCGTAAATAATAGCGTTTTCGCATTGGCTGTTTTATCCCCTGTAACGAATAAAAAGAGCATTAAACGCCCCGACATATTATACTGGCATGGTTTTACCACCAGTATTGATATGAAAAAACAATTCCTTACAATAGCAGTTGCGCTGGGTGCTTTTTTTGCATACGATGCCAGCGCGCAGGTTAGTCTCAGTGTCAATATAGGTGTACAGCCGGTATGGGGACCGGTAGGCTACGACCACGTAGACTACTATTACATACCCGATGTAGATGCATATTATGATGTGCCCCACCGGCAATATACCTATTACGAAGACGGGCAGTGGGTAACCAGGCCTTCTCTACCACCCCGCTACAATAGTTTTGATCTTTACGGCGCACATAAGGTGGTGATGAATGAGCAACAACCATGGATGCATCATGACCGGGACAGAACGCAATACGCACAATACAGGGGACGACACGACCAGCACCCGATCCGCGACAGCCACGAAGAGCGGTATCGTGAAAATCCAAACCACCCGGAACACAACCAATGGCATGGCAATAACGGCCACAGAGACAATGGGAACAGGGGGCATGAAGAACATGAAGGCCACGGCCACGAAGAACATGGTCATTAAAACGATAAAATATTTAACCACTTAAAAAAAGACAATGAGAAAGAAACTATTATTTTTCGGCACATTATTAATACTGGCCATGAACCTCAGTTCATGTTACGTCCGTTCTCCGCACGGAGAGCGACACCATCACGGGCATGAACACCATGATGAGCACCACGATGAACATCACGATGATCGCCGATAGTCTGAAACATTAATGAATAGTTCAACAACCATACTGAATCAGTATGGTTTTTTCTTTGCAAAGGGTGCTCATTATTCAATGTGTTACCTTTGCCTGAATGTCGTCCGCAACCGATAAAATCACAGAGCCACAAACAGCCGGAATATACCTGCACATCCCCTTTTGCAAGCAAGCCTGCGTATACTGCAATTTTCATTTTTCGACATCGCTGAAATACAAGGAAGATGTACTGCAGGCGATGCTGCAGGAGATAGAAATGCAGCGCGAATACTTGCAGGGCAGCGAGGTAGAAACTGTGTACTTTGGCGGTGGTACTCCTTCCCTGTTGTCTGCCGATGACATAAACAGATTGTTTGACGCCATCCTGAAATACTACCCGGTAAAAGAACTGAAAGAGTGCACACTGGAGGCAAATCCAGATGACCTGGATAAACACTATCTGCAGGCCTTGCGGGGTACGCCGGTAAACCGTTTTAGTATCGGGGTGCAATCTTTCAGGGAAGATGACCTGCTGTACATGAAGCGCGCCCACAACGCACAGCAGGCAGACTATGCCATAAAAGCAGCGCAGGATGCAGGTTTTGACAATCTGAGTATAGACCTTATATACGGTACTCCCGGACTTACAGATGCCGCATGGAAACAGAACCTTTCAAAAGTGAAAGAGCTGGGCATCCCGCACTTTTCATCTTATGCTCTCACTGTAGAGGATAAGACCGCACTGCAATATGCCATCGCGCACAAAAAAGCCCAGCCGGTAGACCCCGAACAGGCGGCAGGGCAATTTGAGATACTCATGGAGCAGGCAGCGGCCATGGGGTATGAACAGTACGAGATATCAAACCTTGCGCTGCCGGGCAGGTATGCGGTACATAATACAAACTACTGGCGTGGGAACCACTACCTGGGCATAGGCCCGTCTGCTCATTCTTTCAACGGTACATCCCGCAGGTGGAACGTGGCTAATAATGCGCTCTATGCCAAGGGTGTTTTGCAGGAACATAAACTGAACTTTGAAGAAGAACAGCTGAGCCCGATAGCCCACCTCAATGAATATATCATGACGTCCCTGCGCACTATGTGGGGCTGCGACCTGGACAAGATAGCCAGAGAATGGGACAGCAATTGCGCCAAGGAGGTGGAAAAAAACAGTCACCTCTTCATGGAGAAAAAGTGGCTGGTGCAAAACGGGAAAAAACTTTTGCTGACAGACGAAGGAAAATTATTCGCTGATAAAATTGCGTCTGAACTGTTTGTTTCGGAGAAAGATTGAGATTGTCACTGCGCAAAGTCAACCATCTGAGCTGTTTTTTATTGTCATTATGTAGAGACGTTGCAATGCAACGTCTCTACACGATATAGTTTTGCACATATTTTTACCGCCCATAAACAAGAACGGTGATCGCTATTTCAATATCGCGCCTCTCTTGCCCCGCGGTGTATATAACCGCATCAGCGTACTGTTCTCTGCCTGTATCTCATACTCGATGTTGGGCGATGGATGCGCGTCATCGGGATAGTCTGTGGGATGAAGCCTAAAATTGGTGATAAAATAATCGGCATCAGGTGCACTGGTCGTCCACACAAAACGGTCGCGCTCGCTGGCAGGCAACATCAATATGTTATTGTCAAGAGGGGTCTTATGCTCACAGCATATCTTTATGTGGTGCGATGTATCATTGGCTATGATATAATCCAGCCCCTGTTTGTAGCCACACGCCCAGTATTCGAAATCGTAGTTGCGGCGCAGATATTCTTCTTCATGAGACACAAGGGGATTGAAGTAAACCTGCGGGAACGGATGGTTTCTTACCATGAAGAAGATAAGGCTCGCCAGCTGCAAGCCGCAAGCTACCTGCAATACGATCTTCGCCTTTCCTTTCCAGAGCATGTGAATGGCATATATGGCCATGAATACAAATGGAGGATATACAAAATAGAGATGCCGCCAATCGTCATAGATAACAGAATGCAAAATGATAACTGCGAAAATAGGCGCGAGGAAGGTGGCGAGGTAGAGCACATAATTCCGCTCCTGCGTATTCTGAAAGTAAGTGAGGGGTTTCTTTATAAAAAAGTATGCGATAAGGACCACGCCTGCAAAACCGGCAATCAGCCACAGCAGTGGGTTTGATATGGTGAACCATACCGGGAAGTAGTTCCAGGGTATTTGGGTAGAGTTGATGGCCTTGCCCTGGAAAAGCACAGACACGTGCCAGTCGAAGCTGGCCATTTTAGTGAACGACTCACCAAACTTCTTTATTGGGGACTTCCAGATATACGGCCATGACATGTACAGCAGCGAACAGAAGCCCAGCATAAACAAGCCGATGTGGATGAGCTGTTTTGCAGGCTTCTCTTTTTTCTTCATGTCGGCCAGCATATCGATGACTAAAAAGCCGAGGATGATCAGGAAATGCATGACGCCCATTATCCTGATGCTGGTGGCATAACCTGCTGCTATGCCCAGGAGCAGGAACAACCACTTCTTCTGCCGCTCAAATGCCATTTGACAAAGTGCAAGCATGACAATGACCATACACAGGAAAGGCATGTCCTTGCTATTGAAAAACGAGTGCCCATACAGGCGTGGGTTGAGCACGATCATCAGGAAGCCGAGCAAGGCCAGCCATTTATCTTTGAAAAGCCGGAGAATTAAAATGTAAGCGAAAAAAGCGCTGAAGAGAAAAAAGACATTGGTCACAATATGGCGCACCTCGTATATAGCCTTCGGATCCTTAAGCCGCAGGCCCTTCTCAATAAATATCAGCAACAACTCATAGCCTGCACCGTGATTATCTGATGGTGTAAGGAAAAGCTCCTGGCTGCCATGATAGATATAGTTGAAGCTAAGCAGGCCCGGTCCTCTTTGTGCCGGCTCATCCCATGCCATGCCATAATCTTTGTATGTTGCCATGCCTACAATAAGCAGCAGCACAAGCGCTATGATACCCGGCAGATACGGGGCTAATTTCTCATTCACCTTCATTTCAAAAATATTTTCACTTATTTAAATTGTCTTGCCAGCGCTTCATACTTCGCTGCAGAATCCAGCTTGCCCAGTGTCCGGTATACAATACCCGCATAAGCAAATGCTTTATGCTCGTTATACTCCGGCTGAATAGCTATCGACTTAGTAAACCCCACAGCTGCTGAATCATATTTCTGCTCCTGGTAGTAACATACCGCAAGGTTGAACTGCGCAATGACATTCGTAGGATCTTCCTCAACAGTGGTGCGGTAATACCCCAGCGCCTTATGATACTGCAGCAATGTAAGGTACACCGTACCCATATTAGCGGATGCGCTAGACAGTTTGGGGTTTAGCTCCAAAGCACGAGTCAAGTGCACCGTGGCTGAGTCATAATTTTTCATCATAAAATATATCGCTCCGAGATCAGCATGGGTGTCTGCCTTGAATGGATATATCGCTATTGACCTCTTGTAGTATATGATTGCCGAGTCGCACTCCTGGGCCTGTATTTGCGGGTTATGTTCGGCATTGGCCATACGCTTATATTCCACTGCCAGGCAATTGGTGCTCCGCCAGCTATTGGGTGCGGTAACTACCCCGCTTTTGAAGAGGTCAAGGTTGCTGCGCCAGTCTTCATTTCTCGCCATTGTTTTGCCGGCGTATAATACGGAAATGGCGATGAGCGTGTAAGAAAGACCACGCGCATGCTCATAGGTAACGGTAGCGAGGTCTGACTTGAACAGCTTTGCCAGCAACAAAACAACTGTTATACAAAAAGCCAATGAGCCAATGAATGTAAAACGTTCACCGGCGGTTGCGCCTATCTGTATCAGTAAACCCGATGTAACGCCCATAGCGAAGAAATAGAACAAGATGCAGTAAGCAAAAACGTTCTTGTTCTTAATTGTAGCAATGGCATAAACAAACAGACCAGTGAATATAACCAGCGATATGATCGCTACTATGTTAGTGACGCTGGTAATCGGTATCTGGTTGAAAGAATAGTCGAACGACAGGGGATGCGGAAATACGAGCAATTCCAGGTATTTGAGCTGGATAACCAGTATGGTACCGATCTTGTCTCCAAAAGTGTGGATGCCGGCAAATGTATTTTCGGTGATAGATACATCCCCGGCGCCGGCCTCCAGTATCATGCCGCGTATAAGCAAAAATATCGCTGTCGCAGCGAAGTAAGGTGCGGAGGCGATGAGTATTTTTTTAGTATTGGCAGTAGTAAAAAAGTAGAGACTAAGTGGCGCAATAGCGATAAAGCATACCGGGCTTTCTTTGGCCAGCAAAGCGATGAAAAAATAGATGGCCGACAGAACAAGGTGTTTTGCTTTGTTGTCATCTATGTACTTAAATGTCTGCAGCATGGTGAGGGTGCTGAACAGGAGCGCCAAAATCTCGTCGCGGCTCTTTACACTGGCCATCACCTCGGTATGAATAGGGTGCAGCGCGAAAAGCAATAAGATCAAAAAAGGGACATAGGCAGAATAAGTTGGGAACATCCTGCGAAGCAACCTGAACAACAGCATCATCAGTATGCAGGCAAGCACGAGGTTAACAAAGTGACTCACTGCGGGGTTGAAATCGCCCATTATAGCATGCTCTACAGCGAAGGTAGCCGGTAGTAACGGGCGGTATGAGCCATTATTACTTTTATCGAAACAGTAGTTTTTGCCGTGGGTGAACAAAGCCGGTATGCACTTTAGTCCTCCGATATCAGGCAGGTCTATCAGGTTGCCTTTCGAGGTAAATACAGCATCGTCATAGGTATATTCATAACCAATGGTGCGGGCGTTCACAACAAAGATAACGGCCATCAAAATAATCATATACCACCTATCCGTCATCACAAACGGAGTACTGGCCGCCGGCTGCTGCGGTTTTCTGTTCGGTACCTGCGGGGCTGCCTTTGGCTGGTCGGCCCTTGGCGCTGGAGTCTTTTTTGCCACTATATCTGGGTTCTATACTATTAGTATATGCAATGTAAAAACAAAATCAGTAAGATACAACTCGGGATCAGGATTGGTCGGATTACAGACGATAGCGTAGAAAGCAATTCTTTACCGCTCTTTCCAATTTGTTTCCGGATTTTTAAATGTAGAAAGCACAGTTTGCACGATTATCGAATGCCTGCTTTCGTTTATAACATAATGTATTGCGTAAGGGAAACGGTTAATGAGGGCAAATCTTACAGTGAGATAACGCACCGCACGGGTAAATGGATTAAGCTTTATGAGCTCAATCTGTTTTTCAAACTCCATCATAAATTCAAATTCTAAACGAGCCCACCGCAGGGCGTAATAGTCAATTGCCTGTTGTAATTCCTCAATAGCTTCGAGAGAAAATTCGACGGACCAGGGGGACATTTATCCAAATTTCAACCGTTTGCGAACCTCATCCCACGAAACTAACTCATTCGGGTTTTTATCATAATATTCTATTCGCCTTTTTACCTCCTCCATTTGCGATGCGGAAATATCAGTTTCCTCCTCCTGTCCGGCAAGAAATTCTACCGCATCTGCTTTCTGCAGGTCTTCGATGAGTGCAGCCGCATATTCCTTTTTTATCCGAATGTGATATGTGCTATGCATAACAAATTATTAGAAACGGTATAACATTTATCCTCGACAAAGGTACTATATTGTTACGTTTAGTTTTTCCCACCCCTCAGCGCACTATTCAGCAGCGCTCGATATTTCTGCGCATTGGCAGAGTCACCCATG
Source organism: uncultured Bacteroidota bacterium (assembly GCA_903851455.1). Classification (GTDB taxonomy): domain Bacteria; phylum Bacteroidota; class Bacteroidia; order Chitinophagales; family Chitinophagaceae; genus Nemorincola. The sequence goes on from CAINOM010000237.1 coordinate 11,459, forward strand.
TACTTATAGATGTTACTCATACTCATAAGCACATTAGGTGGCTGGTTGGGGTTCCTGCGCATAGCCATCAGGTAGAACCTTTCAGACTCTTTGAAATTGCCGCTGTTGCCATAAGCTGCAGCCAGGTTGCAGATGGCATCGGTGTAGGTACTGTCCTGCGAAACGAGTTTTCCTAAAACCTCTATGGCAGCCGGAAAGCTATTGTGCCTTAAAAGT
>CAINOM010000238.1 GCA_903851455.1 uncultured Bacteroidota bacterium
TGAGGTCGAAAGCGGATTCGAACCGCTGTAGCAGCTTTTGCAGAGCTGTGCCTAGCCACTCGGCCATCCGACCGTGGGTGCAAATGTAGTAAAAAATTGTTTCTTTACAATGCCAAAATAAGGGCAAAACAAATGAATAATATTATTAACCCAATAGAAGATACAGAGCTGATCATAAATGAGCGCGGCAGGATATATCACCTGGACCTGGCGCCCGAGCACCTGGCGCATACCGTTATCACCGTAGGCAGCCCGGACCGGGTGAAAGAAGTATCAAAACACTTTGATATGATCACCCACAAGGCCCAGCATCGCGAGTTTATCACGCACACGGGCAGGATAGGCTCAAAAGAGATCAGCGTGATAAGCACGGGCATTGGCTCGGGTAATATTGATATTGTTTTCAACGAGATGGATGCGCTGGTAAACATAGATTTCAAGACGCGCACGATCAAAGACCACAAAACGTCGCTCTCGATCATTCGACTAGGCACCTGCGGCGCCCTGCAAAAAGATATACCTGTGGATACCATGATCGTATCATCGCACGGGATAGGGCTTGATAATCTGCTGCTTTACTACAAGCTGACCAACACACCCGATGAGAGTTACATACTTACCGAATTCCTGCGCCACACTAACCTGGGCATGAAGAATATAGCGCCCTATATAAACGAGTCGTCCATATCGCTGCGCAGACATTTTGGCCCGGAATACGTGCATGGCATTACGGCCACGTGTCCCGGCTTCTACGCCCCACAGGGCCGCACACTGAGACTTGCGCCAACTTTTCCCGATCTCCTTGACGCACTTGCATCATTTAGTTGTAAAGACACGCGCATCACCAACTTCGAGATGGAAACGGCGGCTATATACGGTATGGGAAAACTGCTGGGGCATAAATACCTGTCCATAAGCGCAGCGCTTGCCAATCGCGCGACAAAAGCTTTTTCCAAAAACCCTGATCTTGCGGTGGACAAAATGATCGTGCATTCGCTGGAAGTTATTGTGGGCATGTGATAAGTTGATAAGTGATAAGTTGATAAGTTCGTGTTTTGTCCTAAGGAAGGGGAAAACGTCTATTTGCAGCCTCATTTATTAAAGTATCATGTTATTGCATATCCTTTCGGCGTCGCAACTTATCAACTTATCAACTTACTTTTGCCACCATGTTTCCTGATTTTCAATATTTATTAGCAAGCCTCACCGGGCACCAAATGCCTGAATGGCTGAGTATTTTCAAAACATTTGGGTTTCTGGTGGCGCTGTCTTTTGTGGGGGCAGCCTGGGCAACCTCGCAGGAGCTAAAAAGAAAAGAAAAACAAGGCCTGCTGCAACCAGAGATCGTTACTACAATAGTGGGCGAACCTGTTACCAAGCTGGAACTGCTGATCTCTGCGGCAATTGGCTTCGTGCTTGGCTTCAAGATAGGTGGCGTATTCGGTCATCTGCCAGAGATATCACCAGACCCCATGGGCTACCTGCTGTCTTTAAGAGGCAACCTGATCATAGGCATCCTTGGCGCGGTGGCAATAGCTTATGGCAAGTACCGTGAGAAAAAGAAAGAGGAACTGCCCGAGCCGAAAACAGTGCTTACACGGGTATATCCACACGACCTGATGACGGAGATAGTGGTGGTGGCTGCAGTGGGTGGCCTTGCAGGGGCAAAGCTGTTCAATGCGCTGGAAACATGGGACGACTTCCTGAAGCACCCGATACAAAGCCTCACTTCTTCCAGCGGACTCACTTTTTTGGGCGGCCTTATAGTGGCTACGATCATGTTCTATTATTATACCCGCAGGCATGGTATACCGTTCAAACATATGTGCGATGCCGCAGCACCGGGCATTATGCTGGCTTATGGCGTCGGCAGACTTGGCTGCCAGCTTTCCGGCGACGGCGACTGGGGTATATTTAACACTGCTTATGTTACCCAACCAGACACTGCGCTAAAAGCGGTCAATCCGCAGGAAGGACTGGCTGCGCTGCAACAATATGAACAGATGTTCCGGCTGCCACCACAGCCCTATGCCTACAGCGCGGCCCCATCGTGGCTGCCCAATTGGCTGGTTGGGATGAACTACCCACACAATGTGGGCCACGAGGGCGTGGTGATCAATGGCTGCACCGGCGACTATTGCAGTGTATTGCCGGTGAGTGTATTCCCCACTCCTATCTATGAAGCCATTACCTGCATCATCCTTTTCTTTGTGCTTTGGGCGCTGCGCAAACGCTTCACGCGGACCTTGCAGATGTTTGGCACGTATCTCATATTTGTAGGTGTAGAGCGCTTCTGCGTGGAGCTGATCAGGGTGAACTATAAATATGACTGGGGCATTGTTCATCCCACACAGGCCGAGATATTGTCTGTGGTGCTTGTACTGCTGGGCTCAGGATTATTGCTGTTTTACAAAGACAAACCCTCTGCGCCTCCGCCTGATATTGAACCAACAACCTGATTTATGAAAATACGTTTCGCCATCTTATTGCTTTTCGTCTGTGCTTTTAGTGCGGGTCCGCTATTTGCGCAAAACAATGATGCCCGCGCGAAAGCAAAGGAAGATATACTTGCAGCTGAAACTGCATTTTGCAAAATGGCTGCAGATAAGGGTCTTGAAGCCGCATTCAACGCATTTGCGGCGGATGATGCGGTGATCTGCAGGAGTACCAAAGTATACAAGGGCAGGGAGGGAATTAAGGAATATTTTTCCCGAAAGGACAAGAATGATAAAATTAACTGGAAGGCTGTCTTCGTGGATGTCTCAGAAAACGGTGATATGGGCTATACCTATGGTGAATATGATTTTGAAGGTGTGCGCGTGGGTAAGACCATCACCGACCACGGAACCTTTCACACCATCTGGAAAAAACAGAAAGACGGCAGCTGGAAGTTTGTAGTCGACTAATGCCGTTATCGCGGTACGGCTGATCAGCTAACCTTGGCAAGCTTGAAAACACTGCCCATTGTATAGTTGCGTATCCCCAACCCCTGCCTAAAAGTCGCATTTATCATAGCCTGGGCTACTTGTTTATCCTGGATAGGTTTCAGGCTGCCAAGGCCCGGGATCATGGATATAGCCCTCATTACCGCAATACCTACCTGCTCCCCGCCCCTCACCTCTTTCCGGCCACTGCCCAGCATTCCCGGGCGAATGATGTGAATGGTTTCGAATGGAAGCTTTTTAACATCGCGCTCCAGTTCGCCTTTTATTCTGGAGTAGAATATTTTCGAACCAGGATCCGCCCCTGCAGCAGACACCAGCACATATACAGGTACATTGTGTGCCGCGGCGGCCTTAGCCACCTGGTATTGATAGGTGTAGTCTATTTTGTATTGAGCGTCTTTACCGCCAGCTGCCTTCAGTGTGGTCCCCATAGCAGAATAGAGTACATCACCGTCCACAAGTTTTTTCCAGCTATCCGGGTCGTCAAAGTTGACCACATGTTCCTCCAGCTTACTGTTTTGAAGGCCTGAGCTACGCCTCACCAACGTCTTTACTTTTTCAAAACGGGAGTCCTTAAGCAAAAGCTCCACCAGGGCCTTGCCTACATAACCTGTGGCTCCAATAACAACAGCTGTCTTCATATGGTAATTTCCGATCGCAATACAGGTATAAATATCATGCATTACTATTTCATGCTGTTCACCAGTGCAACATATTGCGTCATGGCATCGTCGGCAGATGTACCCTTCAGCTTGGCCCATGCACCATGCTTGGCTACACCGACAAAGTCAAACGGATTAGAAGGGCCTTCCTCCGGCGCATCGCCGTCTGTAGCTTGCTTATAAAGACTATAAAGACTCAACAGTGTATCGTTTCCGGGACGTGTGGCAAGTGTCTTGCTGTCTGCAACCGCTTGTTCAAAAGTTTCTTTCAGCGTCATAATATATAATTGAAAAGTAAAAAGATCGCAAATAAAAATGTTACTGCACAAACATCAACTCCCCAGCTTTTATTGAAACCACGATCCGGTTCTCAGACGGCGGTATGGGGCAGGAGTAACCATCGGCATAGGCACAGTATGGATTGTAACATTTATTAAAATCGAGCAGGACCATATTGTTGGTAATGTCCTTTATAGAAAGATCGAGATAGCGACCGCCGCCATAAGTATAATCATAGGTTGTACCATCAGTGAACGGTATAAAGAGATCATCTTTATGAGCATCATTTTTCATGAGGTCCATACTCTGGTATACGTGCAAGATTACCGGGGTATCCAGGATAGAGAAAGTAACGATACCATATTCCCTGAAGGGCTTCATTTTACGGCTGTGCGTTTCTATCATAAACGGCTGGCTGCCGGGCGTTTCTTTAAACGTAGCCCAAACGCGGTAGTTCTTATCGGGCTTGAAGAAGTTCAGCCCGTCCACCTGCGATTTCTTTATGGGACCACGAGGATCAGAGATGAGATCTGCAATATATTTTTTGCGGTACTGTAAGATGCTGTCTGCATAGGTCTGGCCGCTCGCACAAAATGCGAAAGGCAGCAGCAGTAAAAGACAAATTATTCTTCTCATAACTTTCTTAAACTTCAAAAAAAATCCATCCCGATCGCTATCGGGACCAAGCCCGTAAA
>CAINOM010000239.1 GCA_903851455.1 uncultured Bacteroidota bacterium
GGGATTACGAGTGCACTATTGATGAAGCAAGTGCTTCGTTTGCTGGCCGTTCGTTCAATAAAGGAGGTAATGTTGTTGAATTACCGGATTCTTCAATGTTTGTGTCCATGTGCACTCCATATAGCAAAGTTTTTATTGTAGGGCTTGATAAGAAGGTATTGTGGAGTGCTATCCCTGAACAAAGGCAGAATTCGGATTCGCCATGGGAGTACGTTGGTTCATACAGGGGGAGTATCATGACACGGCAGCAGCTTGAACGTTTAATATGGAATGCTGAAACCCAATAGTTTGTTACCCATTCTTTATCAGGACTAGTGTATATAAGAACTGCAGGAGGAAGAATAGCGAGATATTTATGTACCGGTCCAGGAACCTGAGTACGGGTAGTGCCAGGAACGGCAGGCAAAAGAACGACCAGTTATCCTCCAACTGGGGAATGCAGTAAAACGACAATGTTGCAAAGAAAAGGAATGGGATCAGCAGTACCAGTGCATGCTCTGCGATGAATTTTCTACTCCAAAACATGATGGCAGAGATGAGGACAAGCGTAATGGCATAAATGACGATTTGGTTCTTTACCCATTTATTGATGATCGTCCACTTGGCAAAAAAGAGGCCGCCCTGTATGTGGTAGGGCAGGTAGAAGAAGAATTTCTCGGCAGTGCTTTTGATAAAGACGTCAAAATGGTATTTTAAGAATTGGGTATAGCTGAGTTGCAGTACCACATCGGGGTGCTCGCTTTTGAATTTATTGACCTCATCGAAGGTTACCGCCCATTTGTTCTGCTTGTTGTAAACATCCTTGTAAAGCAGGAAGTAGTTGTTTACCTCGGTCCAGCTGGTGTTGCTTTCGATTCTTTTTTCTCCGACGTATTCGTGGCTTTTTTCTTCCAGCATTAGGCGGTGGTAGGTCTGGTAGCCCGGAATGTGGTAAGCAACAAAACATATACCGAACACGGCCGTAAGGATCGCCACTTTCAGGAAATTCCCAATGGCCGAGGTTTTATTCAAGCCCGTAAAGAACAAATAAATGAAGAGCCCGGGCAGGACAAACATGGCGATGGGCTTGCAGCTAAAGGCAATGAATAACAACAGGGCCGCGTACACCAGCCGCAAATACCCCTTGCCGGCAAACACTATGCTTAGTGCGGCAAGAATGAAGGTGGTGCAAGCGCTATCTGGAAGGCAGCGCCATAGCCAGCTTGCGGACATGGTGGTGTAAAAGATCAGCGCCATGAATTTGACGGTGAAATCGAGATCGGTAAAAGTGGCGAGACACTTATAAAATAACCTGCCACCCACCAGGAAAAAAATGACGGAGAGTATCCTGCCCGAAACAAGGAAACTTACCGAAAAGAGTTTCGCAAAAAGGTATAACAATAGCGAATAAGTGAAAGATGTGCCTTGCGAGAGCGCTTTGTAGACTCCAAACTGAGCGAGGTAACCAGCCTCCTGGGTGTAGAAAGGTTCGTCGCCGCCGGCGGCACTGCCCATTGGGAAGTGGAGATATCTTAGAATAATGGTCAGCGCAATAAATACACCGGAAGCGTACAAAAGCTGTTTCTCGCTTAATTTAAATGCTCCGGAGTTTAATTTCATTATGATACCAATTTAGCCAGGCCTGTTCCTGTGGCTCCATAGGCATTGCCGTTGTACAAGATATACTTTTCGCCCTGATAATAGAAGGGGTGGGCATAGCAGATCATCTCGCTGTCCCATGCTCCGGGCTCGGAAAACTCCATGCCTACAGGTTCCCGTTTCCAGTTCACAAGGTCGGTTGAAAC
>CAINOM010000240.1 GCA_903851455.1 uncultured Bacteroidota bacterium
GGCCAATTTAGGGTCTTATGTTATGTTCCTTGACATGAATAGCTACTTCGCCAGTTGCGAGCAGCAGCGGCATCCGGAGCTGCGCGGCAAGCCTTTGGGGGTGTGTACTTACGATAGCCCTAACGCAGCGGTGATCGCCGCTTCCATAGAAGCCAAAAAATTTGGAATTAAGTCGGGCATGAGGCTGCGCGATTGCCTGGCGCTGTGCCCAAACATGCTTACCATCACCACCCATCCCGCCTGGTATCGTAAAATTCATGTAGATGTTATGGCCATCCTGCGCAGTTATTGCAACGACGTGATCCCCAAAAGCATAGACGAGGCTGTGGCTAATTTCAACTCCTACAGGTTGGTTTATAGTGATCTGACCGAGGTGGCAAAACAAGTAAAAGCAGATATAACCGCAAAATATGATTATCTGAAATGCTCCATAGGCATTGCCCCAAACTCATTTCTCGCCAAACTGGCCACCGAGCTGCAAAAGCCGGACGGGCTCATTACCATAACGCCCGGAAATATTGACGGCTACCTGGCCACGCTAAAACTCACCGATCTGCCGGGCATTGCCAGCGCCAATGAGCGCCGGCTGAAACTGATAGGTATCAATGACCCGTTACAAATGCGGCACTCATCGCCCGCGCTGCTGCGTAAAGCGTTTGGTGGGGTAGTGGGCAACTATTGGCACAGCAGGCTCAATTTTGGCGAGGTGGATATGTATAGCAATGCCGTGAACCGCACTATGAGCGCCACGCGCACCCTGAGCCGCCAGCAGAGCCAGAACCGGCAAACACTGGAATCTATGCTCATATCGCTCTGCACCCGCCTGGAGCAACGTATGGTGAAAGGCGGCATGTTCTGCAAAGAGGTCAGCTTTGCCATCCGCTATGCAGACGGTACCATATGGGACACCACTGTGAAGCTGGCCGATCCAGTGCAGGATGCCATAGAGCTGCGCAACTATATAAGGCAGCGCCTCACAGAGTATGAGCGCAGCCACAATGTGCAGACGCTGCTTACTGAAAAGACCACAAACCTTACGGTGGCTATACAGTCGTTCGTAAAAGATACGGTAATGCAATACAGCCTGTTTGATAACCGGATGAAGAAAGATACGGTGCGCAAAGTAATGTACCAGATAAAAGACCGCTTTGAAGAAAAGAATGTAGTAAGAAAGGGCAGTGAAATGTTTAACCCGAATGTGATGAAAGATGCAGTAGGCTTTGGTTCGGTGAAAGACCTGGGCCTGAACAGGGATGGCAAGGTAAAGAACGCCTACCTGCTGGAGGAGGACGCCATGCCCGGCCAGCCGAAGAAAATAGTGCTGAAGCAGACAGAGCCAGTGAAACAGCCGCAGGATGAAGAAGGCGTGGATCATGTATTTGAGGATAATTATACGGATGTTTCGAATTCGGGAAGTCTTTAGGCTTTTTACTTTCGACTTTATACCATTTACTAAAGGCTATATAGAACAGAAATGATCAACCAACAGGCATACGACAGATTTGAAAAAGGCAGGGGAGCACAGTTCAACCCGAAGAACAAGTTTCTGAAGGGGGAGTATGTGCAGGAACACCCGGAGGGCATCGACGACTGGGAGCAGGAAAAACGCCAGACTGAATACATACTGGATGAAAGCAGGACGCTGGTGAATAACGTCACCAGTCCCGATGTGGGTATGATGTACTCTGCCAACCCTTACCAGGGCTGCGAACATGGCTGCATCTACTGCTATGCGCGCAATAGTCATGAGTACTGGGGCTATAGCGCGGGAGTGGACTTTGAAAGCCGCATAGTGGTAAAGAAGAATGCGCCTGCTTTGCTGCGCAAATTCTTTGATAACAAGAACTGGGTGCCTGCTACCATATCACTAAGTGGCAATACCGACTGCTACCAGCCCATAGAGCGCAAGATGCGCATCACCAGGCAGTTGCTGGAGATATGCCTGGACTACCGCAACCCTGTAGGGATACTGACCAAGAACGCGCTGGTGCTGCGTGATATGGACATCATACAGGAGCTGGCAAAGAAGAACCTCGTGCGGGTAATGACCTCTATAACTTCGCTGGACGAAGACCTGCGCAAAGTGATGGAGCCGCGCACAGCCTCATACAGAAGCCGCCTCAAGGTGGTGGAAACCCTGAGCAAGGCAGGAGTACCAACAGGCATAATGAATGCGCCGCTTATACCAGGGCTCAATGATATGCACATGCACGATGTACTGAAAGCCGCGAGCGAGGCCGGAGCCAAATGGGCCGGCTATACCGTGGTGCGACTGAACGGCGCCATTGGCGGTATCTTTAAAGACTGGCTCTGGAAGGCCTTTCCCGATCGTGCAGAGAAAGTGTGGCACCAGATATGCGAATGCCACGAAGGCAAAGTAAATGACAGCCGCTGGGGCAACC
>CAINOM010000241.1 GCA_903851455.1 uncultured Bacteroidota bacterium
AAACTGTAATTGTATAGGCTGAATGTCAGCGAATGCATTTCATAATACATTAGCAGTATCCTTGCCCAGTCCTTCCTTACGTGCTTGTCAAAGGCAAGGAAACCCGGGATAACGATAATACCCGGAAGTACATAATCCGATGTCTTCATGAACATCGCCCTTTTCGATGGATCCTGCTGTAGCGCCCATTTGTCGAACCAGGGTACCGCATTCTTGTTTATTCCCTGCATTTCCTGGTCTGTCAGATCTGGTTTGCCCTTGATCAGGTTCGGGATAGCATATATATTCGCTGCGGACGCTGCAACGCAAAGCGAACCGGTTACCCAGTAGTTCATTCTGTAAAGATGATATTTAGCTTTGGGCACATTTTCCGCCGCTGTGTATTGTGCTTGAACCACTGGGGTATCAGTTGTAGCGTTAGTAGAATCAGCGCTTGAGGTCTGAGCAGCAACAGATATGGGAACGGGAGCGCCTATTATTGTTGCAACAATCAACTTTGTCAAAAATTTTTTCATAGTCTCGTTAATTAGGTCGTTCTCTATGAGTTGCTTTCTTGCAGATCGATTTTGAAAACGCTGCTAAAACTTACACACCATGCCCGGCATTATGGTGCCACCTACGTATTGCAGGTCAAAATGAAAATTCAGACTAACTTTCTTTCCTGACCTCAGGCGTGCGTACCGGTGATAATTATTCACAACCTGTTTACCGGTGATGTAACCTAAAAAGGCCCCGGCAATGACGTCACTGGTCCAGTGCGCATTTTGTGTGATGCGACTGATGCCCACCAGGCTGGCCGCTGAATAAGCGATTACCGGTATCAGTATCTCATCTTTATATTCATAAGCAAAAACCGTCGCAGCTGAAAAAGCCGCCGTAGTATGCCCGGATGGAAAAGAACTGCCAAACCCACTCGCCGCATTCCTGCCATTAAATATTGCCGGGCCATAAAAAACATCATTGGGCGGTTGCGTATTGTTAGGATCGTACGCGTTTGGCCTTTGCCGGCTAGTCAGAAATTTTGTAGCTTCAGACATCGCCCCGGCCGTGATGTAAGCCTGTGTTGCAAGCAGCGTAGTTGTCTTCACCTTGTCGCTGTTGAAAATGAGCCCGTACGCGCCAAACGCAGCCAAAACATATGCTTCATAGGATGCCCCGAAATTCGTGATATATTGGCTGGTGTTTTTCAGTCCTGGATTATCTTTCATGAACTTAACACTAAACTGCTGGATAGGTCTATCTGCAGCAAAATATACCACACCTTCAATAGCTGCAAAGCCTGCCACTTCTAACCATGTCTTTTTTGTTGCGTGTAGTGGACTTCTTACCTCCTGCAGCATATCTGTGCCTAGTAACACAAAGTATCCTTTTACGGTTATTTCGGTCCGGCTTGTGTACTCATCTTTGTTGACATCAACGGCAGGCTTATTGTCCTGCTTTTCGTCAACTTTTTGCATACTGTCCAGCTTCTTCACCAGCGTGTCCGTCTGCTGTCCAAACGCAGGTAACGCAAATGACATCATAGTCGCAAATACTAATAATAGGCTGAGTCGCATACAATTATTGGATTATTTTAAAGTCGCTAATGTACTTTATTAAAAATTATGCCACTGCACTCCCGCATCAGGAAAAGGGATGGCCATGGGTAGACGGACTTGTAAAACGCTCCATTATTTCTGCCGGTTGTCGTTGTCCT
>CAINOM010000242.1 GCA_903851455.1 uncultured Bacteroidota bacterium
GATTGACGAAACCCTTTTTTACTATGAACACTGCGCTACACACCTGGACCAGGCTATTGATCAAACCGCGGCGAATTTCACGAAGCTCAACTACGGTCTTGATGTGTATTACAAAACAGCACTGATGCTCAGGTGGCTGGAGAAATACATCGGCCCGGAGGACTTTGAAAAGGGAATGAAAGACTACTATACTAAATGGCATTTTCACCATCCTTACCCGGAAGACCTGCGGGCTTGCATGGAAAAGTATACGTCTAAGCCGATCGGTTGGTTTTTCGATACCATATTACACACGGACAGAAAAATCGATTTTACAATTACCAAAGTATCTGATGGAAGTGCTGTCATTCGTAACAATTCAGGCGTTGACGCACCTGTATTGATAAATGCGTACGATGATGATAGCCTCACCGGTTCGTTCTGGTCGGCACCGTTTAGTGGGACTACCACGGTGTCGCTGCAAGGTGTTTCATTCAATAAGCTAAAAGTGGATGATGACATTCCGGACGCGAAAAAAGATAATAATGTGTATCATTCCGGAGGATTGTTCCATCACTTTGGCCTGCATCTCAAGCCTTATTTCGGACTAAACGAATCCGCATATGATAAAGTATTCATCGTTCCTTACGTGTGTTATAACCAATACGATGGCATCATGCCGCTGCTGTTGATCCACAACCTTACGATACCGGAAAACCGATTCCGTTTTGCAGTTGCACCCATGTATTCTTTCGAGACGAAAGCATTCACAGGGGCCGGCTCCGTAGGTTATTTGTGGTACCCTGAAAATTTTTTTAAAGAAATAATGTTGCAGGCCGATGCCAAAACTTTTCATTATGATGAGACCCACGTGAACCTGGACAAGGCCCTATATGCTCGTTACACCAAAGTGGCTCCGTCATTAAATTTCACGCTTAATGAATTTGATCCACTGAGCACAGTTACCCGAACCATCCTCTTAAAAGGCTATAGTATCAGCGAAGAGAATTTCGATTTCGACTTCGGCTCCGACAGCCTCAGCAGGCCATCATTGAAAACAAAACAAAACTTCTACGGCCTGATTCGTTATAAACACCAGAACAAACGCACCTACAACCCGTTCGACTATAGCCTGGAAGGGCAGCTGGGCGCTGACTTTGCCAAGGTAAATGCAGAGGGTAACCTACGAATAGACTATAACTCAAAAAACAAATCGCTGTATGTGCGTGGCTACCTCGGTAAATTCTTCCCGATCAGCACAGATCCGGCGGTAACCTCCCGCTATGAGCTGAACGCAAGTTATTCGGGAGTAGACGACTATCTCTATGACGGCACCTACATTGGCAGGAATGCCCAAAGCCGCTTGGCCGCACAGCAGATATCTATACAGGAAGGGGGTTTTAAAATACCGGTATACAATGGCGCAGCGCGCAGCGACAACTGGATGGCGACATTGAATCTAAAGACAGATCTGCCGCTTGGTAAAATCCCTATTCGTCTTTTCCTGGATGCGGGTTTGATACCAAATAACAACCAGTCTTTTAACAACACCAAGAGCACTACCCTGCTGTATGATGCCGGCGTTGAAGTATATGTGATCAAGGATATTATCAGCTTCTACTACCCGGTGATCATGAGCAGCGATTTTCAGAACTATATTACCAATACGTACGGACACAAGAATCTCTTTGTGAGAAGCCTGGCATTTAATATCCACCTGCAAAATATTAACTGGCTGAAAGCGCCGTCCACAGCGCTAAAAACAGTGATCAACTAGCATAACGAAATACACGTACCTGCGTTTTGGACCTATTTTTTCTTTTGCCCCCTGGTTTTAGGCTTGCCGTATTTCTGCATCATCTTGTCTGAGTGGCGGATCTTAACATTGACCTTTTTGTTTTTGGC
>CAINOM010000243.1 GCA_903851455.1 uncultured Bacteroidota bacterium
CGATCTGGGGTCTGTTTCGGTAGTGATGTGCATTACAGATTTAGGCCGCAGATCACCTAACACCCATTCGGTATAGCCGGTAACAGATATTTCCCTCGCTTTTCCTGAATCATTGCGCAGCCTGATAGTGGTAAATTTGATCGTTTTTTCCAGGTCCACAAACACGCACATTTCTGAATAGATACCATTTTCAGTGTGCTCGAAAATGCTGTACCCAAATCCATGCCTTATAAGATAAGGTGTGGTTCCGGCCGCTGGTTTGGGAGCGGGAGACCAAATGTGTCCCGATGCTTCGTCGCGCAGGTAGAACTGCTCACCGCCGCTGTCGCATACCGGATCATTATTCCAGGGAGTAAGACGCTGTTCATGCGCATTCTCTATCCATGTATATGCCTGGCCGCTTTCTGATACGACGGTTCCAAAGCCTGGGTTCGCGATAACGTTGGCCCATGGTGCAGGAGTTGGGTCTTTGTTTGTTATCATGATAACATACTCCCGGCCATCCTGCGAGAATCCACCTTTGCCATTAAAAAACTGGAGATCGGGAGCCAGATCCACATGCCCCGAATAAGTGGCAATGGCTTCTGAGGCTGCGAATAATGGAACTGACGCCCTGGTAGTGTTCTTCCTGCTCACCTGCTGAATCAGTGTGCCCTTTTCATCAGAGATGACAACACGTGCTACTGTCTGAAACAGCGTGCGGTCTTCCTGTGGTATCTGGTCGGCATTCCTTACATAAATACTGCCTGGCCCATCGGTGAGGCTGGCACCGGAGCCCGCGGCAATAAGCCCTGATATTTGCTCGTGCAGATTCTGCCGGTATCCGCCGTAGTCCTCATTCCATATTACCAGGTCCACGGGCAAGCCTTTCAGCCGCCAGTAGGTGTGGGCCTGTATCATTTGCTTTACCAGCGCTATATTGGCCTGGTCTTTTATTTTCAGCAGCACTATTGGCAGGTCTCCTGAAATAGAATAGCTCCACAAGCCCGACTGCCCTTTGTGGTTGTTGATAAGAATACCCGGTTCTGCGCGCAACAGGGGGTTCATAAAGACAATAGATCCTGCTATGCGGTTATACAATTGGGCATCTTCCTCTGCCGCATTGATCTGCCGCAAAACCACCTGGCTATGCGTCCATGCCAGCTCCAGCACACGATCGGTGTGATGGCGGTCCTGGTATTTGTTGATCAGTGTTTCGCAGCCTTCACGTGTTTCGCTGATACCCATTATCATATCAAAGACAACGCTTTGCCCGGCTTCAATGGTCACTTTATAACGTATGGACACTATAGGGTCGAGGACTGATCCTTGTTTTCCCGAAAGCTTTGCCGGGCCAGTCATTGCCTGAGGGGATACGGTGTTATTGCCCCTGCCTATAAACTGCATTCTGTCTGTTTCATAAGAAACATCCTCATGCTTTGCCCCGTTCATTTTCATGATGTGGCAGAGCCATGGCGTATGTTCTTCAGCTGACCGTGGCCTGCGGGTGCAAATTATGGCGTGCTGATTTTCTGCTATTTCTGTCTGCACAAAAAGATTACTGAAAGCCGGATGGATAGCATCAGCTGCATCGTTGTTAAGCACCACTTCGGCATAGCTGGTTATTTCTATTGTCCTGCGCCTTCTTGACCGGTTGGTGACATGTACGCGTCTCAGCTCAATATCATCTTCCGGGGATACAACGATCTCGGTATAAGTCTCAATATTATTATCCTGCCGGCGAATTTCAGCGCGCCCTTGTGTGAACGTAGTTACGTAGGTTTTGGGCTGCTTAAGTGTAGGCTGGTAGGCATTGGACCAAAACGTATTATTTTCAGTGTCCCGGATGTAACAGAAGATACCCCTGTTGTCGCAGGTAGTATCTTCCCGCCAGCGGGTAACGGCAATATTCTTCCACTTGCTGTATCCGCCACCGGCGTTAGTGATCATGGTATGATACCGGCCATTTGACAGCAGCTGTATTTCCGGGATTGGCGTGTTGGGTGTATTGATCACCCTCATTTCAATATTGTTCTCGGGGAATGTTATGTCATCAGTTTCCGACGTATGGGAATAGGGAATAGTGGCTTTTGGTATCCGTTCCTGCAGCAGCAATAAAGTTGCCTGGAACTGTAATTCTGCTTCAAATCTTTTTTGCATAGGCTGGTCAAGCAGCAGGTATGCCAGAGAAAGAAATCCCATTCCCTGGTGATGCGCCATAAACGACTGGACCAAACTGCCTGCCTGCCCGCGCAGC
>CAINOM010000244.1 GCA_903851455.1 uncultured Bacteroidota bacterium
CCCCATGCCGGATGGACACCTACCTACGACATCTTTGCTGATGACATCAACCAGCCGGTCAAGCTGTTCTACAAAGCCAATATCTATCAGAACAGCGGCGTAAAGTGGAACAATGTGCGCCTCAGCCTTTCCACAGGCAACCCCAACGAAGGAGTGCAGGCGCCAGTGATGAACCCGTGGTACCTGGCGTTTTACAGTCCCGTAACTTATGGGTTGGCCAATAATGTTTCCCAGCAGGCCTTTTATAATAAAAGGAGAAGGGGAGAAGAATCCCCGGATGACAGAAATGCCTTACCCTGGGGTGCAGCCACAAAAGCAGCTGTAACACAACAGTCTTCTATCAATGAATATGTCTCTGTCGATAATTCAGGGGTTAATACAACCTTCGATATAGACCTCCCCTACACCATCCCCAGCGATGGTCAGCAACACCTCGTAGCGATAAAGAAATACGAACTGCCAGCCACCTACCACTACTATGCCGTGCCTAAGCTGGACAAAGACGCATTCCTGCAGGCGGAGATCACCAACTGGGAAGACCTGAACCTGCTGCCGGGCCAGACCAATATCTTCTACGAAGGTACCTATGTAGGCCAGGGCATGATAGACGTGCGGAATGTAAAAGACACAATGACCCTCTCGCTGGGCAGGGACAAAAAAATAGTCGTGAAAAGAGTACGTGACACCAAGCTGCGCAGTGTAAAGACCATAGGCACCAATATCCGTGAGACATTTGCCTACACCATCACCGTTCGCAATACCCGTAAGGAAAACATAAACCTTATAGTAGAAGACCAGCAACCGGTGAGCAATGACAAAGACATAGTCATAGAAGACAAAGACACCGGCACATCAGAATACAACGATACTACCGGAATGATGAAGTGGCTCGTGCCGCTGAACGCTAACGAAACCAGGACCGTCTCCTTTGGCTATACCATCCGATATCCGAGAGGAAAGACCGTCGCGAATATGAAATAACCAAGCCATTCTCTTTGCTTGCGTTAACGATAACTTCCGGGGATACGTAATACAGGCAGCCCTGCAGGGGCGCAATATATCAACGATAAATCTTCCCTCGCATGTGACCTGCGAACGGTAACGGATGTATATCGGTGACCTCAATTCGCATCTCAATTTGTTTTCAGGTGCTGGCCCGGCTTCAAAAACAGCTATTTTTGCATTCCCTGAAATAAGCAATATGCCGCAAGCACCAAAAGACTTCAGCAGCGTCAGCCCATCAGCAAAATCATTGTTGATGATGAAGGGCTATACCAGCATACCCTACGCAAAACAAACAGCAGCGCTCATGCAGGGCGCTGAAATATTCGACCTGAGCTTTGATGACAAGGACTTCTGGTTCTGGATCCGTGTCATGCATTTTGAGAGCAGGTACTGGAGCATTGATCAGTTACTTGAGCAGACAGACAACAGGAACATACTCGAATTATCTTCCGGCTATTCCCTGCGGGGCCTTGACCTTTGCGTAAAAGACCAAAGCCTGCATTACATAGACACCGACCTGCCGGATGTGGTAGCCCTCAAGCAAAGCATGATCTCTCAATTGCAGTTAGACAAAGCTGTAAAGGGCCGGTTTGAATTACTGCCATTAAACGCACTGGACACCACTTCGTTTAACGATGTAATAAACAGGTTCGACAACGGGCCGCTCACCATCGTAAACGAGGGCTTGCTGATGTATCTCAACATGGAAGAGAAAAAGCAGTTATGCAAGGCCATACACAGCACGCTAAAGCAACGTGGCGGCTGCTGGATCACCGCAGACATCTACGTAAAACGCTCTGCAGAAATGACGGCAAGCTTACCACAAAGCGAAAGCGAGGCAGCCTTCTTTGAGCAACACAATATCGAAGAAAACAAATTTGCAAGCTATGAGGCCGCTCAGGCCTTTTTTAAAGAACAAGGTTTCGAAATGATAAAAGAAGCTGTACCAAATTACCAGCAACTAAGCGTGATGCCACACCTGCTGAAGGTATTGCCGGAAGCCGTGCGCAGCAGCAAAGAGCCGCCACCCAAGATCCAGGCTACGTGGATGCTGAAGGCTCTTTGAATTGTTACCAATAATTGGTAACTTTACAATCAGATATTCTGTACCATGGGAAAGAACACTTCGGTTTCGCTCGGGAACCATTTTGAGAGTTTTGTTGAGGGCAGCGTCTTAAACGGCAGATACCAAAATGCAAGTGAAGTGATACGTGCCGGTTTGAGATTGCTGGAAGAAGAGGAAAACCGCATTTTACTGCTGAGAAATGCTATCAATGAAGGCATTAACAGCGGTGTCGCCAAACATTTCGACCCTGAGAAACATCTTGAAAGCCTGAAAAAAAGAAAAAGGTAAATGGCTGGTTTTCGCTTCACAAATAAAGCTATAGAAGATC
>CAINOM010000245.1 GCA_903851455.1 uncultured Bacteroidota bacterium
CCGACCAGAACGGAGACTATTACTTCCTCAATAACGGTGCGAATTTCTTCCTGTTCAATATCGTCAAGCGCCTCGGCCTCTACCATACCTCCAGTAATAACATCCGCGTAGACCTTACCGGCAAAGCAGGCATTGGACCAGTGATTCCTCACGTAGAGAATAGTTTATTCGGCTACAAGAACACGCCTCATTTTCAGCTGGGCGGCTGGAACACAGGCGTGGAGCTGGCTTTACGCCTCACCATCATGAAATACGGCTTCCTTGAGTTTTCACAAAAGCTGGACTACGCCCGCTACAGTGGGCTGAAAATATATGATGGCACTGCACACCAGGCCTTTGGTACCTACGAGTCTATTCTCAGCATTGGCTTTATGCTGCCTACCACAAAGGGAAACCCGGTGTTTCACAAAGAGCAACTGGCCCCGGCTACGGACAAACCTTAAGCCTTTGTGTCATTGACAAATCCAATGATCGACGACATGAGCATCGGGCTTAGCGGTAGTCTTGGGTTGTTGTAGGTCGCCATATTTTGCTCGCGGTTTTCAGGCGCTTGCTTCAGTGGATGGTTCATGCCTTCTATCACCTTCAGGGTTGCTTTCGGATATGCTTTCTTTAGCGCCTCTGCTTCAGTCACAGGCACTTGAATATCGGTAGTTCCTTGTACGATGAGCACAGGTATTGCCAGTTTTTTGATCTCCCGTGTTGGCTCATACTTCAGCCATGATATCATATAAGGCTGCACAGATGGGCGAAACAGCGCTGTAAGCGAATGGTCCACATTTTTTACCAGGTGCCCCTTATTAAGGCTATCCATTATCACGGTCGCTTTATCTTCCAGGTCTGCCGACTGTCCGTGTAGCTGCTTCTCAATTATTTTATCCGCCCTTTGCGCTACACCTGCTATAGAGATGAAGCCCGTTACCTTTTCCCTTTGCGCCGCTATCATTCCCACCAGCGATCCTTCGCTATGTCCCGCAATGAAAACTTTTGAGAACCGGGTGTCTTTCTTTAGCATCCTGATAAAACCAACTGCATCATTCACGATGTCGTCAAATCGCATACTTTCTTCGTTTGTTATGGCACCGGCACTCTCGCCTACACCACGCTTGTCGTAGCGCACTGCCGCTATTCCTGCCTTTCTAAGCGAATCTGCCAGCATTTTGTAGGCGTCTGTTTTTAAGCCACCCGCCTCTGAATTTCCGTCGCGGTCGGTGGGGCCGGAACCGGCTATTATCAGCACTACCGGTACCTTTTTAGTGCCATCGGGTAGGGTCAACGTACCATGTATGTCCCCGTCTTTAGTTTTTAAAATGAAGTTTGATTTTTCCCGCGCACCACTGTCCGCTTTGTACGGCATGAAGCGGAAGGTCTCCAGTTTGTTGTCCTTAACGGATACGACCAATGAAAGGGTTGCCTTTGCGAATTGCGTCTTATAGAGTGCGGCCCCTTCCATTTCTTTTGTGAACTCATAAAACTTCATTTCGCCCAGCTGAGAGAAGAGTTGTTTAAAGGTTGTCTTTGTCTGATCGAGCGACATTAAGCTTTTACCGCGATCGGAAAGCATCTCGAAAATGCTGTCTACCTTGAGCTGGTTATAGTAGCCCTGGAAGCGACCTACAGCGGCGTCAACATCTGTGTGGGCCTGGCCAAAACACACTGAGGTGTATACTAACATCGAGATGATAAAGAGTGTTTTTTTCATAAAATTTGAGTTGTCTTTTTTAGAATAAACCAAAAATGAATTTTGATATTACTTCGGCAATTAATAGCCCGCCAATAAAGGAGAGTATCGCTTTGCTGCCCCTGAGGTTACATGAAGTGGTAAAGGCATTGTACATAAGTGCGATCATCCATATTCCAAATAAAAGGGTAAGTAACCCCAGCGCGATCACCGATGGAGTAAGGATTTTTGTCATTTCATTTATCGTTGTGGGTGGTGTCGCCGGCAGGTGTACGCCAAAACCTGTTATCACAGGAAAAATCATTACCCAACGTGCTAACGCCAAAGTGCCTGCTACATCGATCAGCCTTATAGACGATTTCGAAAATATCAGCCCGGCAATGTAAAATATTATTACTGGCAACGCCCAGTCGATCAGTGTTTCATAAAAGTAGGCATACATAGGCGATGCATGCCCGGTGTGCACATCTATCACTCCGTCAAAGTGGGTCTTGCTGTAGTAGCCAATGATTGCTGACGCGAGCATAACAGCCCAGCCAATGACCAGAGCCTTTTCCCCGGCCAGGTATACGAACGGATTGAATAACCATTTTTTCATTTTGCGGAGGTTTTATTGTTCTTTTGATTGGTTTCTATTTTCTGGATAATGTCGTCCAGCAGGTTCCTTACAGTGGGGTAGCTGAGGCCCAGCTGCTGGGCCATGATCTTGAGGCTGCCGCTGCTCTTTACAAACTCCACTATGAAATCCTGTTCCTGTTGTGTAAGGCTGGCCAGCAGCGGCAGGTTGAAAACGCCCGTTACCTCGGTGCTGCACTGTTCACACACAAGACTTTTTACTTTCAGCGTAGATGCGCAACTGGGGCAGATATGTGGTAGGTTCTTTTGCATAATGATACAAAAATAATAACTATTTCAATAAAATTTTGTTTTTGTTCAATAAAATTTATTATTTTACTACAATTAATGTAAAAAATGCTCTCAACTTAAACATTATTTCATTTCCAGATGATCCTGTGAATGTTCGTTTCAACTTTTGTGATGAAAGACCGTTACTCCGCGCGATTTGCATTTTGAGCACGTAATTTCTGAAAGCCACGCAGTTATCAGTGGA
>CAINOM010000246.1 GCA_903851455.1 uncultured Bacteroidota bacterium
CGGAGACCACGAAATTGGCCGTGGAGAAAGAAGGAAGTCAGTGCCTGCTGGTACCCGGCGACGTACGCAACCGGGATTTCTGCAATGAGGTGGTGAAACAAACCATGAAGGAGTTTGGCAAGGTTGATGTGCTGGTGAATAATGCTGCGTTCCAGCTGCACGTGTCGCATTTTGAAGACATGACGGAAGAACATTTCGATTGTACGATGAAGACAAACCTCTACGGCTATTTTCATATGGCACAGGCAGCGGTGAAGCAAATGAAACCAGGAAGCGCTATTGTGAATACCGGCTCGGTGACGGGGTTACTGGGTAATGAAGATCTGCTGGATTATTCTCTCACAAAGGGTGGGATACACGCATTTACCCGCTCACTTGGTACACACCTGATACCAAAGGGTATACGCGTGAATGCTGTAGCGCCCGGGCCTGTATGGACGCCGCTGAACCCGGCGGATAAATCGAAGAAGGACATAGCAAAATTCGGTGCAGGTACGCCGATGAAGCGTCCGGCGCAGCCCGAAGAGATCGCTCCAGCTTATGTGTTCCTGGCGTCGTCGCAATGCTCCAGTTATATAACGGGAGAGGTACTGCCAATAATAGGCGGATATCTTGGTGGCTAAAGAACTGCTATTTTATTCTTTCAAAATCGTACTTCCCTTTTATGTGCGTGTTGAGATAAATGCCCTTTGAAGGGGCACTTTTCATTTCTTTGTAGACGTCCTCAGGAACCTGTTTGTATGCGTAGACGAGGCCCGAAATAAATGTTATTGTCAGGATGAGGGAATCGCGGTTGTAGTCGATATGGGCTACTACAGAAGATGGCATAGTTAATAGATCGAAATTTATTCCGCTACCTGTTGAAGTCAAATAAATGCACCTTGTTGTTTTTCTTTTTTAATAGTAAGTCGCGGATGATCTCTGCGGCGATGACGCTAAAGGTAATGCCGTTGCCGCCATAGCCCAGTGCGAAGTATGTGTGCGGTCTTTCAGGTATTGCGCCTATATAAGGCAGGCCATCTTTTGTTACGGCGAATGCACCCGCCCAGCTGAAGTCTGCCTTGAGCGGTATCTGTTTCATTTTTTGGGAAAAGGAATGCAGCAACATTTCTGTCTTTCTCTTTATTCTCGCATCACGGATGCGGGCGTTGTGGAAAAAATCGTCTTTGCCTCCGAGCAGTATCCTGTTTTTACTCACGATTCTGAAATACATATAGGGTGTTGCTGTTTCCCACATCAGGCTGTTCTTGTGCCACAACAGGTCTTCCTGCACGGACTCAGAAACGAGGGCGTACGTCGAATTCACCTGGGCGATCTGTTTGGGTATGCATTTCTGGCTTTCGTAGCCGCAGGCAATTACCAGCTTTTTGGCTTTTATGTTCAGGCCGGCAGCTGTGGTGAGCGTTACCCCGTGTTTGTGATGTGTTATGTCTGTAATGTTCGTATTGCTGAATATATGATGGCCTTTTGCCCGGACAGCCTTAAATAGTGCGTGTGTCAGTAGGTATGCATCTACTTCGCCGCCATCTGCCGACAATATCGCTGCGGGCGCATCCAGTCTGAACATTTTTTCCACGTCCCCGCTCTCCAGCCAGTCTACCTTGAAACCGTGATCCCGACGCAGTGTATATTCAGTGAAAAGGTCATTTTTGTCTTTTTTGAAACTGGCATAGTGCAGGCTGGGCCGGATATGGAAGTCGAAGGATGGTTTCAGTTTTTTGCAGATGGACTCAATATCGTATATGGCCGATCTGCAAGCCTTGTAGCATCTCACGGCATTTACCGGACCCACATAACTGCTCAATTTGGTGAGCGGTGTGTCTATTTCGTATTGGAGAAATGCAGTGCTGGCGGCGGTGCTGCCCATGCCTACGTGCCGCCGGTCGAAAACCGCGAGGCTGAAGCCTGAATTGCGGAGATAGTAGGCAGTCAGCGCGCCGCTCATGCCGGCACCGATTATTGCAACGTCAATCGATATGCTATTGTCCAGAGACGTGTAGGACTCGACAATGCCATCTTTCATTAACCAATATGGTTGATTGGAATATAGATCCATAGATGGAGGCGTATAGAAATGGTGCCATAATCAGCTATTAACAGGATGGCGGCCCATGCTTTTTAGCGAAAAAAATCTTAAAAGAAACAGTTCTGAAGGGTCAAGGAACTGTTTCTTTTTGTCATAAGCGGTACTTAGGACCAACGTTCAGATCATACATTTCCCCGACGGATAATGCCCAGCAGAAATGAGACGACGGCCAGTACTAATAATACATAAATGATACTCCCGGCGTGCCAGGCAAATTCTCCAAGCGCCCATCCTATGACGAGGATAACGGCTATAATATACAAGAGGCTTCTCATGGTAATGGTTTTTAGTTGTTTTACCTTCTAATAATATCGTGCCTACGAAAAAGGACCTGTCCGGGGTGCTATCTGCAACCATATTTTTTGCCGAACCGGTGCAACGTCCGCTGTTTTCTACAGTAATAGTTTCTCAAACGACGATTCAGTGTCGTGTGAAGTAGTGGGTGCCGCGGCTTGTGCATATACTTCATTCAATTCCGTGATCATGCATATCATCGCTGCGGATCTGGCGCAGTATGCCCTGGGGTTAAGTGACGTCATGATCATCCCGAATCCAAACAAGGGTGTATTTACTATCAAGGGCACATTGGCGACAAAAACAGAGGATGGGGTCGCTGTGGAAATTACGGATATACTTGGGCAGGTAGTTTACAAAGAGAGTCTAGGTGTGCGAAATGGTAAGATTGACGAAGAGATACAACTCGATAGCAACCTTGCCAATGAAATGTACCTGCTGAATTTGATCATCGGGCCGGAGCGAAAGGTGTTCCATTTTGTACTGGAGAAGTAAGCGTCTGAATACCTTCCTATAGACCCAGGTGTTTGGAATCTGGCTTCCAAACCCTTCTTATTTCTGATCTCCCCATACAAGGCCATCGAGCTTTTTCTTGTCA
>CAINOM010000247.1 GCA_903851455.1 uncultured Bacteroidota bacterium
CCGGATATGGTGCAGATCAAATATAAACTAATGGCCGAAAATCCATTCCGTTTCTACCGCGGCACCGCACATCTTTTTTATGAAGACCTTGCTAAAGCCAACGCCATTCCACCCTCTCCGCTGGCGTGGATCTGTGGTGACCTGCATCTCGAAAATTTTGGCAGCTACAAGGCCACCAACCGGCTCGTTCACTTCGACCTCAATGACTTTGATGAAAGCATACTGGCCCCTGCTGCATGGGAACTGGTAAGAATGGTAACCAGCATTTTCCTGGCTTTCAATACGCTGAAAATAGACGAAGAAAAGGCCCGGCGCATGGCCAGGCTCTATCTTAAAACGTATTCCGAAACGCTGCAGAAAGGCAAGGCCTACTATATAGAAAGCAAGACGGCCAGGGGGATAGTATGCACATTTCTACAGGCGGTAAGCAAGCGAAAGAAAAAGATGCTGATAGAAAAGCGCACCGAAAAAAAGAAAGACGACCTGAAAATAATCATGGATGATCCCCGGCACTTTGAGATAGAGCCTACACTGAAACGCGAACTGGCGCACCACATCACCGACTGGATCATAAACAACAACGACGGTCCGTATAACTATGAAGTACGCGACATAGCGTTTCGCCTTGCAGGCACCGGCAGCGTGGGACTGAAGCGATATGCCTTCCTGCTGGAAAGTGTCACTACGCGGGGCAAATACCTGCTTGTAGATATGAAACAAGCCAGGGCATCATCACTCGCTCCTTATGTAAGCACACGACAACCCAAATGGACCAGTGAAGCCGAACGGGTGGTCGCCGTTCAGCAACGTATGCAGAACATCCCGCCGGCGCTGCTTAGCCAGAGCCAGTTTCACGGCGACTCCTACCTGATACAGGAAATGCAGCCCGTAAAAGACAGCATTGATTTCAAGCTTATACGCGACCGGTACCGTGACATCTACCAGGTCATAGACGATATGGCCATGCTTACTGCATCCGCACAACTGAGATCATCAGGAAGGCAGGGCTCAGCAAATGCGGACGAACTGATTGCCTTTGGCCAGAACAACCAATGGCAGGATGTGCTGCTCGACTACGCTGAGCGCTACAGCGCGAAGGTAAAAGACAACTATGATAAGTTCGTTAGCGACCATAAAAAGGGTGACTTTTCCTAACACTAAAAAGAACGCATGATGCAAAACGAAAACAAGCCAAGGTTCTCATTTGAAAAACTCTCCACCGGCATTGCCAGGGTTGCGGGAAGTTCGGCAGCCCTTATCGTGGCATTCGTCCTTGTTATGACGTGGATCATGTGTGGCCCTATCTTTCATTACTCCAACACCTGGCAACAGCTCATCAATACCAGTACCACAGTCATCACTTTTTTAATGGTGTTTATCATCCAGCAGGCACAGAATAAAGATACCCTGGCCATACAGATCAAGCTGAATGAACTCATTGCGGCAACGAAGGGCGCCAGCAATAAGGCGCTCAACATTGAAGACCTGACAGGAGAGGAATTGAAAGTATTAAAGATGCTGTATAGCAAGATCAGCGACCTGGCCGAAAAAGAAGGTAAGCCAAATGCAGCCTATTCAATTGATGAAATGCAAA
>CAINOM010000248.1 GCA_903851455.1 uncultured Bacteroidota bacterium
CGGTCCATAGCATAAAAGCGGCCGGTCACTGATGCCAGCTTGCAGCCTGTTTCTTCCAGGTGTGCGCTCAGGTCTGTCATAAAACCAAGACCACTCTTAGGGTCGCAGTCGCGGCCATCGCTAAAAGCATGAACGGCTACATTCGGAATGTTATTTTTCCTGGCAAGAGTGCACAACTCTTTCAGGTGATCAATGTGGGAGTGCACGCCGCCATCGCTCACCAGCCCAATAAAATGAAGTGTTTTTCCCGCCGCCTTTGCAGCCACAAAAGCAGCGCCCAGCACAGGGCTACGCTCCAGCTCGCCATCTCTCACGGCCACATTTATGCGTTGCAATTCCTGGTATACAATGCGGCCAGCACCTATGTTCAGGTGCCCCACCTCAGAGTTGCCCATCTGCCCTTCCGGCAGGCCCACAGCTTCGCCACAGGTGATCAATTCGGTATTGGGATATTTATTATAGAGCGATCTTACAAAGGGCGCGTTTGCATGAACAATAGCATCAGCGGCGGGTACCTTACCATGTCCCCACCCATCCATAATAATGAGCATTGCTTTTTTTGACATGGCGCAAAGTTAGCGCATTGACAGAACAGTAGAAAAACGCTTAGATCATCAAATTGATTTTGCCGGCTGGATGTCGGATATGCGATGAAAATGCTCTAAATTTGTTATATGCAAGTACAAGTGGATATTGGTTTTGATCAACTGCTGAAAATTGTTAAGGATCTGCCTGAAAAAAAGCTAAAACAATTAAAAGCGGAAATTGATAAGGAAACCAACAATTCGAAGTCGAACGATGATCTGGAGGCCTTGTTATTAAGTGGCCCGGTTGCTACGACGAAGCAACTGGAAACTATTGCAAATAATAGAAAGTCTATTGATCAATGGCGGAAAAAATAGTAATGGTTGATACCTCTATCCTTATTGACTTTTATCGTAAGACCGATAAGGAAACGACTGCCTGGGTCGCTTTGGTTAGAAAACAATATCGCTTTGCAATATCTGCCATAACGAAGTATGAAATATATTCTGGCGCTACGGATTCTCAAATACTCTTCTGGAATGCAGTATTAAACTCAGTTAATGTTATCCCTCTGGATGAAACAGTAATAGATACTGCTGTTGAGATAAATCGACTATTGAAGCGAAAACGGAAGCAAATTGATCTGGCCGACCTCTTCATAGCTTCGACAGCCGTAACTCATAAATTGCTGTTTGCTACTCTTAATAAAAAGCATTTTGACCGCGTTGATAAGTTTGAGATCATAGAATAGCTACTCTTGGCGCGAGTCGAATTTCAACTCGGCAAATCCTCCGTAGTACGTATCAGCCCAATCCCCGCAATAAAAAAAATAAACCCTAATATCCCATACATACTGATCGCTTTGATGCCGTAGGTATTGTGGCTGTGTTCCATAAACTTTGCTGCTGCCATCTCCAGCCTGATTATCCCGGGAACGTTCAATATGCCACCTATTACTCTCTTTTCCATGGCTTTTTGCTTTGTGAAGCCCCACTTTCCTAAAAAATATATAAATACTCAGCCCGCTGCCCCGTGGCATGTGATTTGATTATGTATAGCCGAGTGGATAAAACGGGAAGAAAAATGAAAACGATACAACAGGAAGAATACACAAAGCTGAACAAGGCCCTATATGACCTGGAAGATATACTGGCTTGCATGGGAGTAAGAGAATTTTCGCTCTCCCCCGAGAAGCACAACATGAAATTTGACATGAATTCCGAAAACATGGATACTGAATTGCTGTACGCCTTTTGCCGGAATATAACGCAGATACATGATGACAAATTCGGCACTCAAAATCCGCATTGCTGACCATCGAAAGGGTTTGATGAACAGTAACGCTGAGGTATCTGAGCCGCCATATAAAATACGCCAATAGTCAACTCTTATGCCTAAATAATCAGCCCATCGCAATTATTCAGTAATTTTACGGTCTAAAGTTGTTTTGATGCAGTTACCAGAGTTATATGACCGGGCGTTGAAGTTTGATTTTCTGAGTGCAGAGGAAGGTGTTTACCTGTTTGAGCATGCCCCTCTTCCCGAGTTGATGTTTGTGGCCAATGAACTGCGCAAGATACAGGTGCCGCATGGCAAAGTGACCTGGCAGATAGACCGGAACGTGAA
>CAINOM010000249.1 GCA_903851455.1 uncultured Bacteroidota bacterium
CTTCGTAGTCAAACTCAAAAGACTTACTCGGTTTTTTCATATACTGTGTTTTTAAAGTTCCACCTATTTGTGGACTTTGACACAGTTTAATTTACAGCCTCAATCTTTCTGCCCAGATTACTTACATGATTTTGTAAATTAAAAGAAAGACTGAAAGTAGCTGGGCATGTAGCAAGCCTGACCAACGGTTACGCTTTTTTGTTTTGGAATACCACGAGCAATCGGGAGGAGGCTTTTCGTTTGATTATCGCATTTTACTAACCTTCCATTCGGCACCAGCAAAATCTCTTCCCGCTTCAAATCCGTCTGGAAGATTGATTATATCAGACAGTGATTTGTCTCTATCTAAGATATGTGCTAAACCGATTACGCGGGGCAATTCATTATTTCCATGCGGTTCTCCGCATAAAAATTGCCATTCTCCACCATCCCTGCAAGCATACAATATCGGCATAGCATTCTCGAAAATATGAGAACAAACAAACACTGCGATGTTATTCATTTCGGGATTGCCATCTATCTCACGATCGCTCATAAAACATTGTTATTTGGTTTAGATTGCGATACCAAAGCCACTTTCCTCTTATTTCTCCTTCTCCTTCTCCTTCTCCCTTACGAACAGCAGTTTGGCTTTTTCGTTGCCTATTACAGCATAATCCGGAAATTCACCCTGGACCACACTGTTGGCGCCTACTACGGTGTTACGGCCCAATTTTGTGCCGTGGGTGATAACTGCTCCTGCGGCTATCCAACTGCCCTGGCCGATGAATATGGGTGTGCCTTGCTTGTTGGGCTGCTGCATGATGGGCACGTACTTATGATTGAACGTGTGGTTATTGTCGCCGATGAATATGCGCTCAGATATGGTGACGTTGTTCTCAATTACTATCTGCTTAGTGCACGAGATAAACAGGTTGCGGCCTATCATCACTTCGTTGCCGATGATCAGTTCTGAGTCGTAGTAGTAGTCCTCAATATTAAAATCCTTCTTGTATTCTTCGGCTATGAACTTGTAGTTGCCACTCAGGTCCTGGTAGCAATGGAGGTAGCTTTCCTCGCGGATGCTGACATTGTCGCCGATGGAAATGCGCTCGGGATTCAGTATCCGGTATGGAGGGCGGATCTTAGCATTTACCCCGAAGTACTTGAACAGTTTCTTATCCTCGGTGGTCAAAGGCTCGTTACTTTCCAGCAGTGTGTCTTTCCTTGATACCATACTTAAAAATTTACAGTCTTGTCTACGATGAATAGTGGCCGGTTCTTTACCTGCGTGAAGATGCGGCTGATGTACAGACCAATGATGCCGAGGAACAACAGGATGATGCCCGTGCTGAATGTGATGAGCAATACAAGGCTGGGCCAACCAGACTGGAGCCCAACCGTTATCTGCTTATACACCACGTAAATACCGTAGATAAAGCTGATGAAGGTATATATGGCGCCCATGTATATGGACAGTTTCAGCAAGCGGTCGGTTTGCGAAATGATGCCATTTATTGCATGGGTTATGAGGCGCTTCAGATTGTAAGACGACTTGCCGGAGTGCCGGGTGCTGTGCTCGATATTCAGGAAAGCATATTCAAAACCAAGAATATTGAGCATTACGAGGTATGGCCGGTATTCATCGTGCAGGTCGCGGTAGGCGGCTACCACTTTTTTAGAGATGAGGCTGTAGGCGCCTATTTTGCCGTC
>CAINOM010000250.1 GCA_903851455.1 uncultured Bacteroidota bacterium
ACTATCCATTGTACTACGAGGCCAATTATTTCAGAGGTGCAAAGGTAGGTGGTTTAGGTAATAAGTTGATAGGTTGAAAGGTTAATAAGTCAAACAAATAGCCGAATATTTTAGTTGGGAAACGCTTCACTTATACTCCTCTACCTTTATCTGCTCCCGGCAAAAAAAGTACTCGCGTGGATCATTGGAGGCCACAATAACGAGGCGGTTCTTGCCATATTCTTCAATCCATGCGCGGTACTGGTCTACGCCTTGCTGGTCGAGGTTGGAGCAGGGCTCATCGAGCAGTAGCACCGGGGTGTCGGCAAAAATGGCCTGGGCAAGTTTTACTCTTTGTTTCATGCCGGATGAATAGTCGCCGATAGGTTTATTCTCCGCATCTTTAAGGCTCGTGAGTTCAATGATCTTATCAATGGTAAAACCGGGCAGTGGTTTCTTAAAGGAAAAATGGAAATCGAAAAATTCGCGGAGGGTCAGTTCTTCTACTATCTCCATGCCCGGGGCGCAGAAGCTAATGTGATCAAATATTGCATCCGCCGCAATCGGTCCGTTATTGTCGTAGAGAAGCTTTCCTAGGGATGGCGACTGCATGCCTGCAATAATGCGCAGCAGTGTAGACTTGCCGCTACCGTTATTACCCAGCAGGGCATAAGCCTGCGGCGTGGAAAAAGAATAATTAATGTCCTTAAATATCCAGTGCCGCTGAAAACGCTTACTTATGTGCTCGAGTGTAATTTGCATTGAAGAGAAACGACTTGACTAAGGTAATTTAATATCAAGGTCTTTACATATTTTCTTTACGAGAAAATCGTTGATCTCATTATGCCGGGGAACGGCCGATGTTTTTCTATTCGAGATATTGATAAAGACTGAGTGGTTACCTCCCTCGTGTTTGAGCAGGCATTCCTGAGTGTTCAGGTGCCTCACAAAATCCTTACGCTTCATCAGGCAACCATTTTTATCTCTTCTTTAATTATGGTCTTTCCGGCTTGCTCTTCAACAGCCATTTCTCTTCTAACTTCCATAATTAACTCGAGCGCTTCCTGTAGATTTCCCCGTACTTCTTCGATTGTGGCGCCCTGTGTGTTTACCCCTGGAATCTCTTCGATGTAGCCAATGTACTCTTTGCCCACCTTTTCAAATACTGCAGTTAATCCTTTGCTGATATTCATACAGATTGTTGGCTTTTCTCCTACAAAAATACAAAACAATTGCTAATATGTGATTGTCAATCATTACGGCATATCCTCGCTGCCGTGGCGGCGGATGTAGCCCTTCATGATACCTCTCCCTGTTTCGCGCACAAAACTGATGATCTCATCGCGCTCGTCGGATACGGGCAGGTCGGTTTCTATGATGCTGAGCGCTTTGGATACATTGTAGCCGCGCACAAAAAGGATACGATATACGTCGAGTATCTGGTTGATCTTGTCTATAGAATAGCCGCGGCGCTTGAGGCCAACGGAATTGACACCTACGTAAGACAATGGTTCACGTGCAGCCTTTACATAAGGCGGTATGTCTTTTCTAACGAGTGAGCCGCCTGTAACAAATGCATAAGAGCCGATACGTACAAACTGCTGCACGGCGGTGAGGCCTGCAAGCACCACGCAATCGCCCACCACTATGTGGCCGGCAAGTGTGGTGTTGTTTGAGAAGATGCAATGATTACCCACTTCGCAATCGTGGGCTATGTGGGTATAGGCCATGATGAGGCAGTTGTTGCCGATCCTGGTCATGTTGCGATCGGCGGTGCCACGGTTTATGGTAACACATTCACGGATCGTTGTATTATCGCCGATAACGCAAATGGTATCTTCTCCCTTGAATTTCAGATCCTGGGGAATAGCAGATATAACCGAGCTTGGAAAAATGCGGCAGTTCTTACCTATGCGCGCGCCTTCCATTATCGTTACGTTTGATCCTATCCATGTACCCTCTCCAATCTCCACATTCCTGTGGATGGTAGTAAAGGGGTCGATTTTCACATTAGGACCTATCTTAGAATCCGGGTGTACGTATGTAAGCGGGTGGATCATTTTTTGTCTTTTCTTACGATTTGCGCTACCA
>CAINOM010000251.1 GCA_903851455.1 uncultured Bacteroidota bacterium
GCCACCTACAAATATCACCTCGTAGTCCGTGAATATTTTTTCACGCGGCACTTTGTGTATGCCCACGACAGTGACATCCAGTTTGTGGAAGAAGGCGCCCACTTTATTGGTATAGTCATCCCACTCGCTGCGGGCGGCGGCATATGGCACAAAGAGCACCGGGCTTGTGATGCCCTTAGTTAGTTCCTGGATGGCGTCTTTATTACATTCGAGGTAGCCATAGCCATGTACGGCTGAGCTGGAAATAAGCAGTATGGGATATTGCACTTTGTAAATTTTTAGCGGGTAAATGTAGTGGAATATCTCATAAAAATTATCGCTTCCGGTCCAACTGCAATTGCGATCCTACAGACCCTATTAATCAACGCTTAATAGCATAGGCTTGTTTTTTACAATTCGCATCAGTATTTATTTTTACCCCAACCTTTGAGGAGAAACGCTAGTCTTATTCTGTGTTCAACATCATCTGTACGTATTTAAACACCGTATCATGAAACACTTTATTTACTCTGTATTTTTAGGCGTATTTTTTCTTTGTCCTGCAATGGTTAACGCACAAGCATGGAATTGGGGGCTGGGTTCCGAAAATGACAAAAATGTCTGCGAATCGTGGATTGTTGCTGTAGATCATAGCGGCAATTCTTACGAAGCTGGTTTCATTGCCAATACCGCTGGCTATGGTACACCCTATTTCAGTACATATGGCACAGATACCGTATTCAGCCTCATGGGTGAAAATCAAATGGTGATCGTAAGCGCAGATTCTTCTGGTCATTACAGGTGGGCAATAGGCTCGCAGGTTGCATACTCGGCTACGCCATTTGCCATGAGTACTGATAATTACGGAAATTTATACGTGCTTGGTTCTTATAACATGGGCTCCTGGCTCACCTTCGGCGGCGGCGATACCGTATATAATCCAAGCGGTATAGATATGATGTGTTTCCTGTTGAAAGTTAATTCAAATGGCAACGTAGTCTGGTTAAAGAATGTGGCTAACGAATATGCTAATAATCCTGCAGGTGACCTGAGCATAGACAATGAAGGTTTCATTTATGTATCCGGAGCTTTCGATAAAGATTCTCTTTATTTCGGAAGTACTATTCTGATCAATAAAGACAACACCGGTGCCACATCAGATGCATTTATTGCAAAGTACGACACCGCGGGAAACCCTGTATGGTCCAGGAGTATTGGCGGGTTAAACTCTGAA
The DNA here is from genome assembly GCA_903851455.1 of uncultured Bacteroidota bacterium. GTDB lineage: Bacteria > Bacteroidota > Bacteroidia > Chitinophagales > Chitinophagaceae > Nemorincola. The sequence continues at coordinate 1,214 of CAINOM010000251.1, forward strand.
GCTATTTTCACACAGGCATGCACCGGCGGCGGCGACATTTATATAGGAGGCACGTATATGTCCGACACACTTATTATAGGCACTGATACATTGTACAACTCCGTAGGTACAGATCCATATATTTTTGTAGCAAAGTATGATAAGGATGGAAATCCGCTATGGGCAAGGGGTGCAGTGGCAACAAATTCTGATATTCTGTCAGTTATGGCAACTGATAATTGGGATAATCTATACCTTGGTGGTAGTTTCTACAATGCCCTCACTCTTGGCACCCAGGTAATGAACGGCATTGGTTCCACCAGTTTTATGGTTAAGTATGATAAAGACGGAAATACTAAATGGAGCAAAAATATACCGGTAACCAATTGTCACAATGTATACGGGATCGCTGCCGATAATTGCGGTAATATATGGACCACCGGGGGTGAGATGGGTGGCGTTTTTGGAATCCCTGATCTGCTGTATGTTACCCAATTCGATACAGCAGGAACAGTAGGTTACCAGACGTCCCTGCAGTCTGGAGGAGATGATCAGACTAACATTGTGGCGGATAATGCGGGGCACTTATTTGTGGGTGGCGATTTCACAAATGGGGCGTTGGTAGTGGGGCCAGATACATTGCAACTAAACGGAGGATCTAAGGAAGCACTTTTCCTCCTTAAATTCAGCTATCCCTATAATTTTTGCCCGTCTGTCTCCAGCCTTGATGTGGCTGACAATGTTACGACGCAGCCAGGTGCAGATATTTACCCTAACCCTGCCAATGATATGTGCACAGTACAAACCAATTCACCGCTGTTCATTACGGCCAAGGTTACTGTTTACGACCTCATGGGCAGGCTGGTAGCCACTTACCGTATGCAGGACAATGTGGTAAGCTTTAGTGTTTCCGGCTTGAGTGGTGGTACATACATATGCCGTATAGAGGGTGGTGATAAAACGGTGATAACCCGTAAGCTTGTAGTGATTAAGTAGATGACGAACAACATGGTAAACAACCTCCATTGCCTCACTCAGGCTGATAGGTGTGCACTACGACCCCTCCGGGGAAAGCCTTTACATCCGCTAACTTCAGGTAGA
>CAINOM010000252.1 GCA_903851455.1 uncultured Bacteroidota bacterium
AAGAACTTACTAACGCTTTCTTTCACCAGTGGCACACGGGTAGACCCGCCCACCATTACCACGGCATCTATTTGCTGAGTGGTAAGTCCGGCATCCTTTAGTGCACTGGTGCAGGCGCTTATGGTTCGGTCAATAAGCGGTTGTATAAGATCGTTGAATTCCTGTTTTGTGACGCGAACAGCTTTGCCATTTATTTCGCCTTCGAAAACATCATTGTTCGAAAGATGGACCTTTGCTTTTTCGGCAGTCACCCTGAGTTGCTGCATCAGCGTCTTATCTATCGAGCTGCCAAAGCCAAGGTCTGAACTGCCTTCGCCGCCGTCTTCTTGCCAGAAGCGCACGAGCAGATTATCCATATCATCGCCGCCCAGGTAAGTATCTCCATGCGTGGAAAGCACTTCAAATATGCCATTGCTGATAGTGAGGATAGAGATATCAAATGTGCCGCCGCCAAGGTCGTAGACTGCTATTGTTTTTTCAGATCCTTTTGATGCGCCAAGGCCGTAAGCCAGGCTCGCTGCTGTAGGCTCATTGATAATGCGCAGCACATCCAGTCCCGCCAGTCGGCCTGCATCGCGGGTGGCTTGCCGTTGTGCATCGTTGAAGTAAGCAGGCACGGTAATAACAGCCTTACTGATGCTGGCCTTAAGAATATGCTCTGCACGTTTTTTTAACTCTTTCAGAATATAAGACGACAATTCTATGGGCGAGTAGAATTTCTGTCCCACTTGTATCTTCACCAGCGCATCCGTATTGTCGTCAATGATGTGGTAAGCGAAAAAACCTGCATCCCGGCCCACGTCATTATACGATTTGCCCATCAACCGTTTTACGGAGTAGATGGTGCGTTCGGGTTGCGCGATCAGCAAATTTTTTGCAGGGTTGCCCACTGTTGTATTGCCGTACTCATCAAAGTGAACGATAGAAGGAACAAGTGCAAGCCCGTCTATTTCTTTAAGCGCTATTGGTTCATGGGTATCGCCCCGCACTATGGCAATAAGACTATTGGTAGTACCGAGGTCTATGCCCACTATTATTTCTTCCTGTTGTATGCTGCCTGTGGCTATATTGATGGCTATTTTGCCCATATTATAAATTTGGAACACAAAGGTAATGGGAGAATGAATAGCAAAACGTTTTATCAAACCGAATGGCGCAACTTGATCAGGGAACGCTGACTGAATACGTAAGCTTTGTATATTTGACTAAATGTTTAAAAAGACGAGATATATTGATACGCTGGCGGGGTTAATAATTATTTGCTGCTTTTCCTGCCATTCGGCCACTAAGGAACAAGCGCAAAACATGAGTGCCGCGCTATTGACTATTAATGATAGCGTTTCCTTCAAAGGAAGGGAGCTTGGCAAGTGCATATCAATGGCATTGAGAGACAAAGATTACAGCAGGATAGGCCCGCTCAGGCAGCAATACCAGGATTACATCGACTCCTGTGGGCGCGCGGTAAAGCATATGAACGATGTAGGCGGATCAGAACAGATGAGGCGCGCGGAGCTCGCCGTATTGGGCTTTGAGAAGACAATGGTTCAAAATGATCTCGTGATGTTTGAAAAGCTGAAGCCAGAATCTACTCCAGGCGAAATATCGGTCCTCTTCCAGATAGGTAACAAGGATGCAAAGAAAGAAGCAGACTTCATTGCTAAATTCAAAGAGATCCAGCAGGAATACGCAAAGAAGAACGGATTTTAGCAATGGGGTTTTACCAGGGAATCATTTCAACTTCTTGCTTTTTCCCTCCACGTAAGTGGTAAATGGCTTGCCATCTTGTGACAGTTCAAATTTTGTATTTACCATTTCGTTTTCAAGAAGTGTGTAAGTGAGCCGGAAGGTTGGAACATTTGTAATCCTGTCGCTGGTCATGACGATACTTTTATCGGTATAGGTTATCCTGTAATTAATTGTATGCCCCTCATTATCAAAGTAAATGGCCTTGGATGGTGTACCTGAAAAATCGGGATAAACGATCATGAGGTCATCGTGAACAACATCCGGCTTGCCGGGAGCTGCGGGATATTCAGAATGGCTTTTACGCACCAGCACTTTCTCTCCGAGGTCGGGCTTGAAAGAAAATGTGCCACCACCGGCACCTGGTTTCCCCGAACCCTCCCCCTGCCATTCGCCCATCAGCCATTGCCACTTAGCCCAGGTGGGGCTTTGCTGTGCGAAACTGTTGATCGAGAGAAAGAGGATAGATATAGTAACGAGTATTGATCTCATTGTTGGAAGTTGTGAGGCTAAAATTAACGCAATTGTTGAGATTGCTTTATTCCAACACGATTTTCAAGCATTACCTTGATGTTAATATGAATTGCCGATTTCTCAAAAAGGCTTAAATTTGTATAAATGCGAGTATATGAGCGCTACAGAATTAAAAGAGCTACGGGATAGTGTAAAGAATATATAGATATTGCTG
>CAINOM010000253.1 GCA_903851455.1 uncultured Bacteroidota bacterium
CAATTTCACCACGCCCGCATCTGCTATCCCTGATGGCTCTTTTCAGGAGGTGCAAAGGTAGGCAAATTCAATTCAAAAAGAAATCAGAAATAAGGGACAAAAAAAAGCATGTGCATATTTTGTATTTTTGCAGTGCGAAAACCTGCTTTTATGCGTTTTTTAAAACAACTGCTTTTTCTTATCGTTATTGCCGTCTTTGCTTCCTGCAAGGGCGGAACGACCGATAATAACGCGACTACAACCGTAAAAGGCCGCCTGTATGCCAAGGGCAATACCACTTACAATTATGGTACGCACATGCTGCATGTAGACTACTACAACTCCTACCTGGTAGAAAGCACCAGCCTTGATCTTGACGCATTTGTGGGCGATTCGGTGCAGGTGGTGATGAAGGATATGGGCATCAGGCAGAACCCGGGGCCCGAACTGTACAATGTTATTTCCATCACGCCGTTATAATATAGAGTCTCCGGGCGCAATTTTTGTTCAAAAAAGTAATAACTGATGGCAAGCAAAATATATAAAGCATCTGTGCTGGTAGCAGAAGACGAAGAAAGCCTGCGCGAAGCCCTGAAGCTGAACCTGGAACTGGAGGGCTATGAAGTGACCACCGTAGACAATGGCCCTGCGGTTGTCAAGACGGTAAAAAGCGAATACTTTGACCTGATAGTGCTGGACATTATGCTGCCTGATATGGACGGTATAACCGTATGCGAAACCATCAGGATGCAGCACAATGATGTACCGATACTTTTCCTCTCGGCGCGCAACAGCAGCGCAGACCGTGTAGAAGGACTAAAGAAGGGCGGTGATGACTATCTAACCAAGCCTTTCAACCTGGAAGAACTGTTGCTGCGGGTGGATAAACTGGTGACCAAAAACAAGCGGCTGAAAGAACCGCAAACCATGGGCGACACCTATGAGTTTGCCGGATGTAAAATAGATTTCGCAGCTCATGAATGCATAGATAAAAACAAGCAGGTACAGGAATTAAGCAAGAAGGAGGCGGCCCTCTTAAAACTACTAATAGAGCATGAAGGCGAAGTAGTGAGCCGCGAGCAGATACTGCAGATAGTATGGGGCTACAATGTATATCCCACCACGCGTACCATAGATAACTTCATCCTCAACTTCCGTAAATTTTTCGAGAAAGACAGCCGCAACCCGAAACACTTTCATTCCATCAGGGGCATAGGGTATAAGTTCACGAAGTAAGTTGATAAGAGATAAGCTGCTATGGCATCAGCTTCGGGCCCAATAGAAATATCCAGAAGTATAGCACAGACAGCTCCGCCAATAGTCCTGCAAAGAAAAATGTGGCCCGCTGCTCTTTGGGCACTATCCGAAATATTAGAAAGCAGATGATCACGATGCTGATCATAGCCGTCGCAACAGGAAGGCTCCACGCGTTCCACCCAAAACCATCAGACAGTTCAAACTCATCGCCGTGAATATTTTTATACCTGCTGATACTAAACGAAATAGCGGCTATTAGGAGGCCGTATATATTGCGAACGCAGTACAGGGACAGGCAAACAAAAAACCATTGCGAAACAGGCAGCGTTGAGCTTGTGCCATTTTTTCTGCGATAACGAAACAAAAAAATAAACGCTGTCATTACAATAAACATGGTTACCAAAGGCCCACCAGCTACACCTATCATGCCTTCTCTGCGTGCTTCCTTCGCAAGCACATCATATTCTTTTCTCATGGGGAAATCAAGATCATTTTCCGTTGCATACGGATACTGCGCCTCTATCGACCTGAGTTTGTGTATAATTTCATTGGGTTCGACAATCAGCGTATGATCATAACTTATGCGCGACTTGTTTCCAAAATACCGGTG
>CAINOM010000254.1 GCA_903851455.1 uncultured Bacteroidota bacterium
GGCAGGACACACAGGGTGGGTTGACACAGTTTAAAATACACTCCCTACTTATCAACTTATCTCCTATCAACTTACCACTTATCCACACCTTTTTTGTAACTATTTCTAGCTTATTTCGATTCTTTATTTATATTTACGTGAAATATTGTAGCCGGCGTATTATGCATAAAAGAATTTTATCTGCTGTTTTATTGGTAGCTATCTGTTTTGCTGCGTTCTCTTGTAGAAAAAGCAAGCAAAACACATCCGACCCAACACTTAATTATTTCCCCATCAAATTAGGCCATTATGTGACCTACGAGGTAGACTCCATCTACTATATAGGCGCCGGCAATAACTATTTTGGCTTTGATACATGCACGCGCTATGAGGTAAAATCGCAGATCAAATACACCATCGACGATACCTTCAGGGATGCCAGCAACCGTCTTTCCTATATCATGGATGTATACTCCCGTCCTTATGATGGCGGATTTTGGGAGCCCAACAGCGTAAACCTGATAACGCCTACCACAACCACTATTATCGATCTGAATGCGCCCGTTACACAAAGCCTGCTGTATACTCAGGACCGTACACAGTATGTGAAGCTCATCTTCCCGATATCCAATGGTTATACCTGGAAGGGTAACCAATATGCCGAGGTTAATGATCCCACATTTGCTTACCTGAATAACTGGAATTACAAATACCAGGATTACCACCTCGCTTATTTCAACGGCCGTGTCAACTTCGATAACACCGTGTCTGTGCTGGAAGATAACGAGAATGTTAACTACACCAATGTTGACTCCGCCGTTACCGGTTACCGCACTTTTGCAAAGGAAGTATACGCTTACAATGTAGGTATGATCTACAAAGAGTGGACACACTACACCTGGAATGCCAACGACGCCAGCTGCTGGAACGGCTATACAGTGATCATGAGGGCTATAGAATATAATTAATATGCTGCGGAAGGTGAAATGGCTATGTCTCTTTCTTGCTTTTATGCAAGGTTCAGGGGCAAGCGCACAGCAGTATGCCTACCAGGTCACCTTTACCGATAAAAACAATACTCCTTACAGCCTCAGTACTCCATCTGCCTATTTATCTCCCAGGGCATTGGCGCGCCGTACTACCCAGGGCATAGCGATAGATAGCACAGATCTGCCGGTAAACCCCGCATATGTAGATAGCGTGCTTACTCTTACCGGCGGCGTGCTGCACGAAACGTCGAAGTGGCTCAATATGTGCATGATACTGCTTTCAGACACAACGCAGATCCACGCACTAAATGGGAAACCCTTTATCAGCGATATCACCCTCGTGGCCTACTATGCCACCGACCTCCACCACCGACCCTCAACCACCACAGGGAAACCCGCAGCCAGTACGTCAGCGCAAAGAACGACCACGGATTGCTTGTCTTATTATGCGAATACCTGCGACCAGACCATACTTGTCAAAGGCAACTATCTGCACGACAAAGGATTCAACGGTGAAGGGATGCTGATAGCAGTGCTTGATGCCGGTTTTATTGATGTCAACACCGGCGTTGGCTTCGACAGTCTGTGGGCTTTCGGCCGGATCATAGATACTTTTGATTTTGTGTGGAAGGACAAGAATGTGTTTCAACAGGACAATCATGGCGAAATGGTGCTCTCCACCATCGCTGGCAATTTGCCGGGCACCTATGTGGGCTCTGCGCCTCGCGCGTCTTTTGCCCTGTACCTGACCGAAGACAATGACGGTGACCAACCCCTGGAACTGGACAACATGCTTTGCGCCGCAGAGCGTGCCGACAGCCTTGGCGCCGATGTTATTACCGAGTCGCTTGGCTACGATATTTTCACTTACCCTACCAGCGCAGGGATGGTTTTTTCCCAGCTCGACGGCAAAACCACCGTAGCCGCACAGGCCGCGAACATGGCCACTAAGAAAGGGATGCTATTTGTAGCTACTGCCGGTAACGATGGCACTTCTGTTCCTGGCTGGGGCACACACATACTCACCCCGGGCGATGCTGACAGTGCCCTTACTATTGGCTCTACCGACAACACCGGTATCCCGTCTGACTTCAGCGGCTATGGCCCCAATGCTGCGGGGCAGATAAAGCCCGACGTCAGCGCCATGGGTACTAATGCTGTTGTACTTCTCGGATCGTCTTTTATCAGCAGCAACGGCACATCATTCTCTACTCCACAGGTTGCGGGCTGGGCCACATGCCTCTGGCAGGAAAACCCAACTGCAACAACAGGGCAATTGCGTCGGGCCATCAGAGAATGTGCCAGCCAATACACTAGCCCGGGCACACAGATAGGTTATGGCGTGCCCAACTTCGAGTGCACCTCCCAACTGCTCAATGTTCGCGATACCCCACCACCCTTCACCCCACAAAACTGGGTCCTCGCAACACCTAATCCTTTCAATGACGGGCTCAAACTATTGGTCTCACCCGCTGCCTCAGGTAACGTTGATCTCCGCCTCTCAGACATGGCTGGCAGGCAGATATTTAGTGCGGTCTACTACCTTCAGAAAGGTTACAATTCCCCGCTCACCATTTCCATACCTGGCTTACCAGCAGGCCTCTACATCCTCAAAGCAAACTCCTCCTCACAGCAGCAGGTGCTGAAGTTGGAGAAACGGTAGATTCTTTTTGCTTTCAATGTGCATACTGTCTGTCAATTTTACAAGAAAAACAAAATGCATGAACAAACAAATATCTTCACTTATTATTTTGTTATTTGGTTCTGTTGCGGCGTATTCACAATACGCTTATGTACCAGACACTTCTACGGCCATAAGTATAGCAGAAGCGGTGTGGCTACCCATTTACGGTTCGAAAATATACAAGCAAAGACCCTTCCATGCAACTTTAATTGGTGATTCCGTCTGGGTCGTACGTGGATACAAAAAACAGGGAGGATTCGATACCTTGAATGGTATGGTTACTTTAACTGTCACACATGGTGGCGTTTTAAATGCAGAAATTCGAAAGAGCGATGGTAAAATTTCGCAGGTTTACTATACTAAATAGATACAAAATAAATGGGAGTAATTGTGCTAAATAAACATGCTACGGCTTTTAGACTTAAAA
>CAINOM010000255.1 GCA_903851455.1 uncultured Bacteroidota bacterium
GTACTTCGATGAGGCTAAGGGCATCTTCCTTGCTGACAGGTATATTGTAGGCACCTGCCCGGTATGCGGCAATGAGAATGCCTATGGCGACCAATGCGAGAAATGTGGCAGTACGCTGTCACCCGAACAGCTGATCAACCCACGCAGTGCCCTGAGCAGTGCGGTGCCGGTGAAACGCAAAACGAAACATTGGTATTTCCCGCTGGATAAGTATGAAGGATGGCTGAAGGAGTGGATAGTAGAAGGCAAGAAAGACGAGTGGAAGCCCAATGTATACGGGCAATGCAAAAGCTGGATAGACAGCGGCCTGCAGCCACGCGCCATGACGCGCGACAGCAACTGGGGGGTACCCGTGCCGCTACCTGGCGCAGAGGGCAAGGTGCTATATGTTTGGTTTGACGCACCCATAGGTTACATCAGCGCCACAAAAGAACTGACCAACCAATGGGCCGACTATTGGTGCCAGGAAGATACAAAGCTGGTGCACTTTATAGGCAAGGACAATATTGTTTTTCATTGCATCATATTCCCGGCTATGCTGAAGGCGCATGGTGGGTTTGTGCTGCCGGAGAGCGTTCCCGCCAATGAGTTCCTGAATATAGAAGGCGAGAAAGTATCTACATCGCGCAACTGGGCGGTATGGGTAGATGAGTATCTAAAAGACTTCCCGGACCAGCAGGATGTGCTGCGCTATGTGCTTTGCGCTAATGCGCCCGAAACGAAGGATAACGATTTTACCTGGAAGGACTTCCAGGACAGGGTGAACAATGAGCTGTCGGCTATACTGGGCAATTTTGAGAACCGCGCTTTTGTGCTGATGCATAAATTGTGCAAGGGCCGAGTGCCAACGCTGCATGCGGATGCCATGAATGATATGGACCGCACCCTGATACAGGAGATACAAAACGCAAAAGTAAAAGTAGAGACCTGCCTTGAAAATTATAAGTTCCGGGACGGGCTTTATGAAGTAATAGACCTGGCAAGAAAAGGTAACAAATACCTGCAGGAAAACGCGCCATGGAGCCTGGCCAAAACACCGGAGCTGCAACTGGAAAACCAGCAGCGCATAGATATATGCCTGCACCTGTGCCTGCAATTGAATGCTAACCTAGCCATACTGCTCAACCCATTCCTGCCGTTCACTGCGAACAAGATGTGCAAGAAAATGAAGGTAGTGGAGCGCATGCTGGACTGGGAAAATGCAGGAAGAATAGACCTTTTGAAAACGAATTATCCATTGCTGGCGCCGGAGCTGCTCTTCAGAAAAATAGAAGATACCGAGGTCGTAGCCCAAATGGAGAAACTGAAAAATAACCTGGTAAAATCTGCCGCACAAAAAATGGAAAACACAACTGAACCGGTAAAAGCCGAAGCAGCACCGGCCGAGGCACCTGCAAAAAAAGCGGAGATCACCTATGACGATTTCGCCAAGATAGACCTGCGGGTGGGGACCATACTGAAGGCTGAAAAAGTAGAGAAAGCGGATAAACTGCTGAAACTGGAACTGGACATGGGCACAGAGATAAGAACGGTGGTTTCGGGCATAGCTATGCACTTTAAGCCGGAAGACATAGTCGGTAAGCAGGTAACGGTAGTAGCCAACCTCGCTCCAAGGAAAATGAGGGGCATAGAAAGCAACGGAATGATACTGATGGCGCAGAATGCCGATGGACGCCTTATATTCGTGTCGCCGCTGGAAACTGCGGATAACGGGAGTGAGGTGAAGTCAGTGATAGGTTGATAAGTTGATAAGTTGATAAGTTGATAAGTTGAGAGGTTGAGAGGTTGAGAGGTTGAGAGGTTAAAAAGTAAAAGAAAACCAAGGGCTTAAATTTTTTCTATGTCTAAAAAGGTTTGGTGGATCATAATAATATGCGTCATTCTGCTTGTCGTTATGATCATCGTTGCGAAGAACAGCGATAGCGGTATCGTTAAGGTGGCGGTTGAAAAAACGGCGTTGCACACTATTACGGAAACGGTAACGGCAAGCGGTAAGATATACCCGGAGACGGAGGTGAAGATAGCACCGGAAGTGAGCGGTGAGATCACCTTACTGAACATACAAGAGGGCGACAGCGTAAAGAAGGGAGATGTGCTGGTGAAGATAAACCCTGCCATTTACAACTCCATGGTAAGCCAACAGGAAGCTAATGTGGAGCAGACCCGCGCAAACGCAAATAACACCCGGGAGATGATGGCGCAGGCCCAATCGCAGTACGAACTGGCGCTGGCAACATACAACCGTAACAAGAAACTCTATGACCAGAAAGTGATATCCCAGCTTGAGTTTGAGCAGGGAGAGGCGTCTTTCAAATCGGCAAAAGCTACGCTTGACGCTGCAACCGCGTCTACATCAGGCGGCAAGTACGGTGTGCAGGGCGCACAGGCCGGGCTTACGCAGGCGCAGGAAAACTTATTAAAAACCACGATCTCAGCACCTACGGGAGGCATAATATCTGAGCTTAATGTAAAGAAAGGTGAGCGTGTGGTAGGAACGGCGCAAATGGCTGGTACCGAGATGCTCACTATTGCAGATATGAGCCGCATAGAGGTGCGGGTAGACGTGAGCGAGACGGACATATCTAAAGTAAAGATCGGTGACACTACCATCATTGACGCGGACGCTTACCGCAACAGGAAATTTAAAGGCATCGTATCTAAAGTGGCGGTGAGCAGCACGAAGTCGGCAACGGCAGTTGCGACAAGCAGCACCGACCAGGTGACGAACTATACGGTACATATTCTCATTCTGCCGGAGAGCTATGCTGATCTGACTGCTAAACCGATCAATGGTAAATTCCCGTTCAAGCCGGGCATGTCAGCATCCGTGGAGATACAGACGAACAGGCAGGAGAACATACTATCGGTGCCAGTAAATGCGGTAACCACGCGCGACTGGCCGGATAGCGTTAAGAATAAAAATACGGGACTGGCTGCGTCAGATAACATCCGCCAGGTGGTGTTTGTTTATAACAGCAAGGATAATATCGTAAATATCCGCGACGTAAAAACCGGCCTGCAGGACAACAAATACCTGCAGATAACTGATGGGCTGAAAGAGGGCGAAGAGGTGATAACCGCGCCCTATGGAGCCATAGCACGGACACTGAACGACAAAACGAAAGTGATGGTGGTGGAGAAGGAGAAACTGTTTGAAGCGAAAAAAGACTAGTGGGAAATTCCGGAATTGAAAAACCAAATTCCAATTGAAATAGCTATTGAAAGACAAATTGCGGGATTCAAGTAGCAATTTCTCTTTTCTGTATTATCTATTACTTTTGGGGGTTAGTTAACTGAATATTTTGACAGAGAAATCTTTAGGACAAATAGGCATTATCGGTAATGGCAGCTGGGGCACCGCCCTGGCCAAAATACTGACGGACAACGGACAAGTCATACACTGGTGGGTGCGCAACCAGGATGCGATCAGCTATTTACAGAACAGGCAGCACAATCCGCATTATCTTACGTCTGTCCGGTTCATACCGGGTACCATACTGCCCACCAGTGACTTCGTGGCAATGCTCGATAAATGCGACACGGTTATAGTGGCAGTGCCCTCGGCCTATACACAGAGCGTAATAGAGCAGGTGGACAAAAGTGTGTGGCAGCAAAAGAACATTATCTCGGCTATCAAGGGCATACTACCAGACTGCAACCTGCTGCTCAATGATTATCTAACATCCCGGTTTGACTACCCTCTTGAAAAATACGTATCCATTACCGGGCCATGCCATGCCGAGGAAGTAGCCGACGAGCGGTTGTCTTACCTTACTTTTTCAGGGCTGGATGACAGCCTTACTCATGCTGTTGCGGCGGCATTTGGTAATACCTACATCAACACTACTTGTAACCACGATATCTGGGGTGCGCAGTTTGCCGCAGTACTTAAGAACATCTACGCTATAGGAGCTGGTATCGCCCGTGCGCTGGACTATGGCGACAACTTTCTTAGTGTCTATACCACCAACTGCTACCGGGAAATGTATCACTTCCTGAAGGCTCATTTTGAGAAGGTGCATCCTTCGAATGAAAACCCGGATTTCCATACATCGGCATACCTCGGGGACCTGCTGGTGACCTGCTATTCGCTGCATAGCCGCAACCGCACCTTTGGCACCATGATCGGCAAGGGCTACTCGGTAAAAGCGGCTGTGCTGGAAATGAACATGGTGGCGGAAGGATATTATGCGGCAAGAGGCATGCAGTCCATTTCAAAAGAGTTTTCCATCCCCATCCCGATCGCTACATTTATCTATAAAATGTTGTGGGAAAATCTTAATCCCTCAGATGGATTTTTAAAGCTGGAGAAATTGCTTTCTTAATAATTTTCCAAGGGCTATTAACCTGCGGTTGTAAATATTGCAGAATACAATATTTATCTGTAGTTTGCGTTTACTCTGTGCGTAAAATCAAACGAAAAATGAAACAACCAATACTTCTGAGTTTAGTTCTGTGTCTGGCTGGCTCCGTGTCATTTGCGCAAGGGATCGTGAATGCAGAACTGAATGCGGCGCCAATGGCAGTCAATCCGGCTTTTACGGGGATGTTCAATGGTACCACCAGGGTCAATTCGTTTTACACCAATCACTGGGCGGGAGCGGATATAAACTACATATCGTATGGCGCATCGGTCGATCTGCCGCTGGTTACCGGCAAAGGAGGCAGTTACCTGGCTGCCGGCATGCAGCTTCGCAAAGACGAAGCAGGCGATGGAAATCTTAATAATTTCAGCGGGTTAATATCTTTAGCATACCACAAGATATTCAGGAAAAATAACGATAGCAGCAATGCGCATGCGGCAGATCTTGCAATTGGTCTACAGGCAGGCTACGAGCAGAACAGTATCAATTTGTCCAGCATATACTTTGGCAGTCACTGGGTAGACCCAAGAAATCTTTTTTTGCCGGCACCGGGTTCATCAATAGAATATGGTCTTGGCATAGGTAGTACGGTGAATTACTACCCTTTCAATGCCGGCATCAGTTTTGCCAAGTCATTCTCTGAGCACTTCAACCTGGTTGCCGGAGTTTCTGCCGACAACCTGAACCAGCCAGCCAGGAGCACCGACAGGTGGCAAAACAACCAATTAAAAACAGAGTTGCAGTATATGGGGAGCCTGGGTCTAAATGTACTGGCAACTAAGCGCCTGTCGTTGCGGCCAGCGGTACATTACATGAGCAGCGCCAACTCAAACGGCATTATAGCCGGCAATGACATTAGCTACAATTTAAGTAAGAACCCGAATGCGAGTGAAAGCACGTCTGTTTTTCTCGGTTTTTGGTACCGCAGCGTGGATGTACCCATGGTAACCGCAGGTGTTACCCACAACCGGTGGCATCTGGGCATAGCGTATGACTACATACCTCATCTTGTAAAAACAGCCAGCAACGGAAGTGGCGGGCTGTGTGTAAATCTTAGATATACCGCTCCAGGCAAAAGCACCAAAAAAAGAGTTATTCCCGGTGATAGGTTTTGATCGCCTTCTGTCTCCCGTTTTCGCGGGCATCATTTGCCGACGCAGTAGCTCATAAACGCTACACCACCCTCCCCTCTATCGCAGCCACGGCTTTTCGGAAAATGTCCGGGACCGGTACTTTTTCGTTGCGGTTAAAGTCGAAAGTGACGATAACATCGTGGGCCTCAGCGGCGACCTCGTTCTTGTCGTTGAGAATGCGATGATGGATGCCGAAGCTGGTGTTTTTGATAAATTCTATCCGGGACTCGATCACAATATTGCCGGGATAAAAAAGTGGTTTGATAAACTGGCAACCCGTAGATAGCAAAATGGGGCCTATCTTTTTTTCGTCAAACAACTTAGAGAGCAAACTGATCTCCCAGTAGTTGACCCTGGACGCCTGTATGTATTTGAAATAGGACACATTGTTCACGTGACCGAAAAGGTCCATTTCGCTCCAGTCTATGCGCAGTTGTAGCTTTACCGGGAAATCGTGCATAAAAATTCTTTTTACTTTACCAGGTACATCAACCTCATCACCCAGAGATTGTTGAACTGGTCGGCCCGGGCATAGTCCGGAGGTAAATTGGTGCGGATGGGGATGATAGAGTACTGGAACCGCACATTCAGAAACAATCCTTTCCACAGATGCAATTCAAAGCCGGCGAGCACATCGAGGGCATTTGCAGTAAACGGATATTTGTTATTCAGATCAACGGACCTGACAATAATGGATGAAACAACCTGAAATGTCTCTCTTCTGCTTACTAGCCTGCCATAGGATACACCTACACCAAAATGGCTTTTCCTCTTGTCGAAATAGTTGATCATTATGGGCACTTCGGCGTAATTCAGTGCGATGCCATATTTTGTA
>CAINOM010000256.1 GCA_903851455.1 uncultured Bacteroidota bacterium
CCCGCTAAAAATCCATACTCATTGCGGATGCGTGTTTTTGCAGGCCCGAACGGTTCTGGGAAAAGCACAGTTATACGATCCATAAAAGAGGTTAATAAAGGGTCTATTGATTTTGGAGTTTACATCAATGCGGATGATATCGCGAAAGAGCTAAGAGAGAATAAGTTCTCTTTTGGTCATTACGATATTTCGGTTACAAATAAAGAATTTGCTGAAATCGCTATGTCCTCGGGGCTTGTTGGAGATGGATTTAACGAAATTTCTTTTAAAAAATCCTACTCGCTGAGAACCGGTCATTTTCACTTAAGAGACAAAAATGCTGACGAACGGCTTGCTCAGGTAATAGCAGATTTTTTGCGTAAAAAATTTTTAAAAGAAAAAAAGAAATTTTCTTTCGAGACAGTTTTTTCTCACTCTTCAAAATTAGATATTATGAGAGAAGCTGCAAATAATGGGTATAAAGTTTACCTATACTTTGTCTCTACAGAATCTGCTGAAATCAATAAATATCGGGTGTCTTTAAGAAAGAGCAGAGGTGGTCACGATGTTCCAAACGACAAAATTGAAGGCCGGTATTATCGTTCATTGGACTTGCTGCATGACGCCGCTCAAATAGCCTACCAGGCATTCTTTTGGGATAATTCGACGGAAGGAAAGGATGCGAAATTGTTCGCTCATTTCAAGAAAAACGGCGACACTAAGAAATGGGACAAGATCAAGAAAAGAGATGTCCCTGGCTGGTTTAAAAAATACTATTTGGCTAAAGAATAGAAGTCATAGCCTACTCTAAAAAAATCCGCTTGTTATTATTTCCTGCCAGATTTGTTTTATCTTTTACCCTCAATACTAGTGCTATGAGTTCATTAAGCCAACTTGCTGAGTCGCTGACAGGATCTGAGATCGTGAGGCTCGGTAACGAGATAAGCCGCCGTGTACAACAGGGGGAAAAGATATACAACTATACAATAGGCGATTTCGACCCGGAGATTTTCCCGCTTCCCGCGCTTCTGGAAGATCTTATCATTGAATCCTACAAGCAGAAAAATACCAGCTACCCCCCGGCAGATGGAATACTTGAGTTGCGCGATGCCGTCTCCAAATTCGTTCAGCACAACGATGGTGTGAGTTATTCGCCGGGCGAGATACAGATCGCATCCGGTGGCCGGCCGTTGATCTATAGTTTGTTCAAAGCAGTTGTTGACAAGGATGATAAGGTGATCTACGCTGTGCCTTCCTGGAACAACAACCATTATACCGGCATGAACCTGGGCCAACATTGCGCCATTGAGGCTTTCCCTGAAAACAACTTCATGCCATCGGTGGCTGATATTAAACCGCATATAGCAGGGGGCGCACTGCTGTGCCTTTGCTCGCCTCAGAATCCTACGGGTACAGTAATGTCGAAAGAGACCATGGAGGGTATCTGCGACCTGGTGCTTGAGGAAAACAGGAAACGTACCGGCAAAGAAAAGAAGCTCTACCTGATGTTCGATTCGATGTATTCACTGCTGACTTATGGCAACATACGGCATTATCACCCGGTTGCATTAAGGCCGGAGATGAAGGAGTATACGATAACGATCGACGGCATATCGAAATCCTTTGCGGCTACCGGGGTAAGGGTAGGGTGGGCTACAGGCCCCGCCAATGTGATCGGCAAGATAAGAGCGTTGCTCAGCCACATGGGTGGATGGGCGCCCATGGCCGAACAGAAAGCAGCAGCTCGTTTTTTAACACAAAGCGATGCCATCGCACAATACCTGGATCAGTTCAAAGCCGGCCTGCAGGACCGCCTCGAAACCATCTATGAGGGAATAATGGCCATGAAAGACAAGGGACTGCCCATAGATTGCATTGCGCCGCAGGCAGGCATTTACCTCACGGTAAAGCTTCCATTGGCGGGTAAAATCGTTGATGGCCAACCGTTGAAAACACAAAAAGAAGTTACCGAATACCTGCTCAACAAGGCCCGCTTAGCCATTGTGCCCTTCTATGCCTTTGGCGCCGGCAACGACTCTCCGTGGTACCGGCTCAGCGTGGGCACCAGCGTAAGAGCCGAAATACCACAAATGCTGGCGCTGCTGGAGGATGCACTGAAAGAACTGGCGTAATTCGTATTTTTGGCAAAATGAAACAACTATCCTTAATACTTTTATTGCTTGCCACTCATTACTTTACCAGCGCCCAGGTGAGATCCGACCTGGAAAGACAGCATCTTAAGGGCGAAGTAAAAAAGCTGACCGAAAAAGAATACAACGGCTCCGGCGACAGCCTGATGTGGAAGAGCGTGAGCAACTTTAACGATACCGGCAACCAGGTCGATTTTTATACCTACTCACCGGAAGATGCGCTATTGTCTAAATCCATTTACAACTACAATGATTCTACCGGCAAGCTGGTGGACATAAAAAGATTCAAAGCAGACGGGACGCTGAATGTAAAGACCACCTGCAAGTACGATATGAAGGGAAACCTGATAGAGGAGAACAACTACGACCCGCAAAATGTGCTGTTTATGACCGCCAAATCACACTTTGATATGAAGGGCAACCGGACGGTGAAGGACTGCATGAATGAATACGGTATCCTTTTCCTGAAGACCAATTACAAGTACGACAAGAAGGGGCATAACATAGAGGAGCGGGAGTACGATTCCCACCACAGTCTGAAGTTCACTACCAGCTATGACTATGAGAACTTCGACAGGAGCGGCAACTGGCGCAGGCGTACAACTTATAAGAACGATAATCCCACATCCGTTACCATCAGGGAAATAGAATACAACTAGTTTTGCTCCGGGGAAACATTATGAGATCAGCAACAGGATGGTTTATTGCTTTTTTATTGCTGGCCTTGCCATCAAGCTCCTTTTCCCAGGCGGTTAATGATCTTACCGAGCAGAAGCTGGCTGGCAAGGTAAAATCTGTTACCGAATACACTTTCAGGCAGAAAAAAGTACACGGGAAGATACAGAAAGAATACGCCGGAAAGATCAGGACCGTTTACAACCAGCAGGGCAATAAAGACAATGAATATGTCTACAACCCGGACGGCAGGCTGGAGAGCACTGCTGTGCTTAACTACAACAAAGATGGCCTGCTGGAGCAGGAGGATGGCTACAATGGCGATGGCAGTCCCGGTTATACCAATATCTACAAGTACGACATCAGCGGTAACCTGGTATCCATTAAGCTGTTCAATGGCGCAGGCAGCTTGTTTTTCAAAACCATTTGCGAATACGACCAGGATGACAACGAGATCTCTGAGACCAACTATACCCAGACTATTGAGCGGGAAAAGCTCAGGGATGCGGTGCTGAACCGTACCACATGGCAGCATGATAAACAGGGCAACATCACGAAGGAGATATATGTGGAGGGCGACAGTGCCACGGTAAGGGTTACGGCTATGAGTTATGATAACAATGGCAACCTAACACAAAGCATCAAAACAGAAAACGACTTTTCGATCAAAACCACCTATAAATACGATGGCGCCGGCAATAAGACCGAAGAG
Source organism: uncultured Bacteroidota bacterium (assembly GCA_903851455.1). Classification (GTDB taxonomy): domain Bacteria; phylum Bacteroidota; class Bacteroidia; order Chitinophagales; family Chitinophagaceae; genus Nemorincola. The sequence goes on from CAINOM010000256.1 coordinate 3,517, forward strand.
GTGCAGTATGATGTTAAGGGTAACATAGCCGCTAAGATCATCAGCCGATATGACGACAAGGGGAATGACGTGGAAGACACCTATTTTGACAAAGAGGGCAATCAGCAGACCCATGCGGTCTTTACCTTCACCTACGACAAGCAGGGCAACTGGATAAGGAAAGAACAAGTGAACAATAACCGGCCGGTTATGATCACAGACCGGGAAATAACGTACTACTAAGTTTGGCATCCCCGCAGATAATGCGTTATTCTGGCCGGAAATACCTGCAAAATGATATTTCTTCGCTCAGCAATTTTACCTACTTTTGACAGCGTAAACAGGTTAACGACAGCTCACTTTGCATTACAAATAAGGTAATTCGAATGTTGTTTTTAAAAAAAAGAGGTTTAAAGAAAATAATCCCCTTTCGTTAACCTAAAAAGTATATTTTTGCACCATAAAATTTAAATGCATTATCTATGTCTGAAATTGCAAATCGCGTTAAGAAAATTATCGTGGACAAATTAGGTGTTGATGAATCAGAAGTAACACCTGAGGCGAGCTTTACAAATGACCTCGGTGCTGACTCATTGGATACCGTAGAGTTGATCATGGAATTCGAAAAAGAATTCAATATCTCTATTCCTGATGAACAGGCTGAAACCATTACTACCGTTGGCCAGGCGATTGCTTACCTGGAAGAACACGTAAAGTAATTTTTTACTAAACCACTCTGTAACTGAAAATCGTTCAATGAGCTTACCGTTAAAACGCGTTGTCGTTACGGGCCTCGGTGCCCTGACGCCATTAGGCAATGACATACCCTCATACTGGGATGCGTTGATTAATGGAGTTTCGGGCGCCGATTTCATTAAACAATTTGATGTAACCAAGTTCAAAACAAAATTCGCCTGCGAAGTTAAAAACTTCAATCCCGAAGATTTTTTTGAGCGCAAGGAAGCCCGCAAGCTCGACCGCTTTTCGCAGATGGCACTCGTTGCCGCCGATGAGGCGGTTCGTGCTGCAAGGCTTACAGATGAAGGCATAGACCACGATCGTGTGGGCATTATCTGGGGTTCGGGCATCGGAGGTATGATCACCTTCATAGAAGAAATGAAAAACTTCGCTGCCGGTGATGGTACTCCCCGCTTCAATCCCTTCTTCATTCCCAAGCTTATTTTGGATATTGCCGGTGGTCATATTTCTATGAAGTATGGTTTCCGTGGGCCTAACTTTTCTACAGTAAGTGCCTGTGCTTCTTCTACCAATTCCATTATCGACGCTTTTAACTACATCCGCCTGGGTAAGGCTGATGCGTTTATCTGCGGCGGTTCTGAAGCGGTAGTTACAGAAGCAGGTATTGGTGGATTCAACGCCATGAAGGCGCTCTCTGAGCGTAATAATGACTGCAAAACCGCCAGCCGTCCTTTCGATCTGAACCGTGATGGTTTTGTGCTGGGAGAAGGCGCCGGCGCCATAGTAGTGGAAGAATACGAGCATGCCAAACGGAGAGGTGCGAAGATCATTGCAGAAGTTGCCGGTGGCGGACTGAGCGCTGATGCTTACCACCTCACAGCGCCACACCCGGAAGGGCTGGGTGCATACAATGTAATGCGTAGTGCACTTGCTGATGCGGGGCTGAAACCGGAAGATATTGACTATATCAACGTCCATGGTACTTCTACACCACTTGGCGATATCAGCGAGATCACGGCTATACAGCGCGTATTCGGTGAGCATGCTTACAATCTCAATATCAGCTCTACCAAGTCAATGACCGGCCACCTCTTAGGTGCTGCGGGGGCTATTGAGGCGATAGCAAGTATACTGGCTACAGTACACGATATCATACCACCAACCATCAACCACTTTACAGACGACCCGTCCTTTGATCCGCGTCTGAACTTTACCTTCCTTAATGCACAGAAGCGCGTAGTTAATGCCGCCCTGAGCAATACTTTTGGTTTTGGCGGGCATAATGCATCCGTTATTTTCAAAAAACCATCTGATTAATTTTGCGGCGCCTCATCAATCGCATCTTAAATTCCTCCTCCCCCGACAAGCAATTGTTGCTGCAATTAGAACATCTTTTAGGATTTACACCAAAGCATATAGCGTATTACAGGCTGGCACTCATGCACCGCTCCAAGCCGGAGGAGGTAACCGACAGCAATGAAAGACTGGAATTCCTGGGTGATGCCATACTTGGCGCCATAGTTGCTGAATACCTTTTCAAAAAATATCCCTACCAGCCGGAAGGCTACCTCACAGAGCTCCGCTCAAAGATCGTGCGCCGCGAGACCATGAACAATGTAGCCCTGCGCATGGGCCTGAACAAACTGGTACAATACAACCAAAACGACCGTGGCCTCAGCCGCAGCCATATCTTTGGCAATGCCTTGGAAGCCCTCATAGGCGCGGTTTACCTCGACCGCGGCTTCACCAAAACCCGCGACTTCATCCTCAACCAGCTCATCCGTGCCTACATAGACCTGGACACCATGGAGAGCACCGACACCAACTATAAAAACCAGCTCCTCAGCTGGGCACAACGCAAAGGCCACTCCCTCACATTCGATACCCTGGACGAAAAAATGGAAGCCACCCGCAAGCTATTCACAGTAGGTATTATGCTGGATGGTGAACTCATCGCCAGTGGCTCCGGCTACAACAAAAAAGAAGCCGGCCAGGTAGCGGCAAAGAATGCGCTGGAGAAATTGGATACGATTTGAGAATAGCAATGATAATGGGAGTAAAATTGATTGCTTTCATTTCCTCAAAAGAATCATGCATAAGAAAAGAGGCGCAACAAATAGGACAATTGCAGCCGTCCCCCAAGCTCGTCTCTGCCAAAGTGGTTTTTCTTCGTATTTCGCAACAATAACTTTTACCCGTCCTTTTGAAAAATATCTAAAAAGGATAATCATCCATGCGATGTACATAAATATCAGGTACGCTTTTCCTACAAACAAATTTATACCCCATACTTTCTTATTAATACATAACAACAGCAAGATGTGCACTATTTGGCAGGTTCCTATAAAAACTACCGACTTAAAGTACGGGTCATCGTTGTACTTTTCGTAAGTCTTAAACGCTGACGCGAGTATATTCCTGTAGATCATATTGTGCATTGTAAAGATAGGGCTACTAGCGCGTAATTAGCTTATCGCCCAAAGCCAAGGGCTCGTATCGAAGCTAGATGCATGGTTCCCCTTCAGGGGGTCAGGGGGTTTACCTAAAAATCGCTTGCTTCAATTTCCACCTCACCGATTTGTTCTTCATTACGATAATATAGAGGGCTCGCTCGCCGCCGAAATTCCTGAAGAACCGTTCTACGCCTTCGTCCATACTGCCCTCGAGGTCGAAGGTAGTGCAGCCCCTGGCCTTGGCTTCCTTCATGGTGTGCCACAGCAGGAGCGACATAGCGCGGTAACTATTTGTAGCGTGGTTTTGCCCGCCCATAAAGTAGTAGCTGCATTGTTCATCCCATACCTGCCATACTATGGCTTCTATCACGCCCTTCGGGTCTTTCGCCACCCACAGTGCCGCGGCATCATTAGCCAGGCAGGCATCCATTATACGCTGCATATGCTTAAAGGAGAAGGGAATCGTCTTTCCTTTCTTCGTAAGTGTCTCCTTCTGAAATTTATACAGGTCTTTAAGATGGCTTGGGGAATTACTCACGGTCACCTCGCTTTCGGCTATGCGAATGTTGCGCCGGGTGGTATCCTTCATGTTTTTGAGCAGGGCATCCTCATTTTCGGTCAGCTCCAGCAGAAAGGTCTGCTGGACACGTGCTTCCAGGTTGTGTTTCTTTAGTAGTCCAGCCTGCTTCATGCCCGGCTGTAGTGCCAGGTGCCATACTTTTGCGTTGGGCATCTGCGTCATCAGCTCAGAGACCGTCTCATGCTCATAACTATCCGCATTGCTTTCTTTCAGCCCCTCGGGATAATATACCTGCGGCCCCATGTATGGCGTAAGCATGGGCGTACGCACCATTTTCACGCCCAGCTTGCTCTCAACAGGGTATGGCCATGCGCCTGTAATGCGTTCTCCCTTCATAGCTATGGCTACGTCCCATTTTTCACACACCACATCCAGCCACCACGGCTTTTCAAACAAAGGCACTACTTTGCTTTCCGCACATTCCTTTATATATAGCTCTTTGTTGGTCATTTGTTATAATCGTAAGTCGTAATTCATGAGTCGTAAGCCCGGCACGGGGGGAATTCATAACAATCCTAATTCCCAACCACCAATTCCCAACTACTTAAATTGCAGCACCTTCGCCGGTTGTATCCTGCGAATATACAAAGCAGGCAGCCACATGCAAAGCACACAAAGCGTTAAAGTAACCACATCTATCATCGCCACATGCCACCACACTATTTTCACCGGTACGAACTGCATATAATAAGAGTCTTCTGGTAGCTTCAATATGCCGAAGGTCGCCTGGAGCCAGCAGAGGGTAAGTGCGAGTAAATTACCAAGCACTATACCCACAGCGCCTATGATCCCTGCTATACTGAGAAAGATATTCCGTGTTGTCTCGAACGACATGCCCAGTGCTTTCAGCAGCCCAACCATATTTGCGCGGTCCACCATCAGTATCACCAGTACTGCGCCCATATTTATGATCGCTACTATAGCCATAATGATGAGCAGTATGGTGCCGTTAAGCCCCTGCAGCCTTAGCCAGTCGAAAATAAAGGAGTAGTTTTCCTGCGTGGTGTACGATTCCAGCGGTGCCTTTACAAGGTTGTAGTGGATGAAGTTAGAGACGGTGTCGGAATACTTTTCGTCTTCCAGGTCCACCTGGTAGCCATTTATACTGTCTGCGGGCCAGTTGTTGATGCGCTGCAGCAGGCGTATATCGCATACCGCGAAATACTTGTCTACCTCCTCCATGCCGCTATGGTACAGGCCGCAAACCTTTACCCTGCGTATGCGTGGTACGCCACCTTCTATAAAATCAAGTTGCACCGTGTCTCCCATATTCACGTCCAACCGGTCGGCGGTTGTTTTTGAGAGTACTATTTGTTTTGAATAAAACGTGTCGCTATAGTCTATCGGGGTACCCATGGTGCTGATGCCTTTCAGAAAGTGGTAATCTTTGTTTAGCCCCTTCAGCGCAAGCCCTTCCATATGTCCGCGCGACTGTATGATCACCGGCCGCTGTATGAACGGGGACACTGCGACCACATGAGGTATTTGCTTTATTTCGCCGATCAGCTTACTATCATAAAATACTGGTTCTGCATAGTTCAGCGAGTTCGACTTGGTCTCATCATAAGGTATGATGTGCACGTGGCCCTCAAAACTATAAAGCTTCTCGGTCACAGCATGGTTGAAGCCAGTCACTACGGCCATGGCCACGATCATCACAGCCACACTCAGGGCCGTAGCCCCAATAGCCAGCCTTATGATAAACGAAGAGAAGGTGCCCTTCTGCTTTACCAGGTATCGCCGCGCTATGAAAAAGGATAGATTCAAAAGGTTTTTTCGCTGTTCCTCAAAAGTAAAACAATTAACGCACAGGGCACGTTGTTGCTCTGCTTTGGTGCTGGCATTAAATAGCCCCCGCCTTCAGGCCGGGGAGTTGAAATAAAAACTCAGAGGCTTTAGCCAAAATGCTGTGTTCGGGCACTCCCGTAGCGATTATTTCGGCTAAAGCCTGTAACTTTTCCTGATCACACCCCGACCTGAAGGTCGGGGCAATATGAGTTGTTTTCCAAAGTGTAATTTTGTTGTACATCCTTAGACCGCTAGGAAAATCTCTTCTTAAGCTAAAATCCGTAAATTTGCGTGTGATGGAACTCTGGGAAAAGGAAGCGAAGGAACACCAGAAGGCATATAAGTATATGCTGGAGAAGAGCAATAAGACCAAGTCGTTGCAAAACAAGTTGCTGGATGCTTTGCCTGAACTTCATGAAGAGGCCTTTAGTAAAATAAACTGTCTCGACTGCGCCCGCTGCTGCAAAAATCATTCTCCGCGTTTCAAGCAGCCGGATATTAAGCGCATAGCAAAGAGCCTCCGGATGAAAGAAGGCGACCTTGTGGCTCAGTATCTTAAACTCGACGAAGAGGGCGATTATGTTACCCGCATCACACCATGCCCTTTCCTCGCAGAAGACAATACCTGCAATATCTACGAAGACCGCCCCAGCGACTGCGCCCGTTATCCTTACACAGATGAAGACGTACTGTTGAAGCGTGTACAGCTAACACTGAAGAATTCCACCGTTTGCCCCGCCACACACGCAGTCCTCGAAAAGCTATTGCTTATCGGGGGATAACATTATACGTGTGCTGGAATGGAACTGAAGGAATTCCCCCTTAAGCGCTGGCCGTGTGAGTAAGCGAAGGGGGGAAGGGAATGTCGATCGATAACTCTAGCGTGTTTCTACTTCTTTGAGATGCTTACATTCTTGAAGCCAAACAAGATCCGCAGCGAGTCTTTCACATGCGCCGTATCTGCGGAAAGACAAGAGATATTGGTGAATACATAATAGCCTCCGCTGTCCTTCGGCATTATGTCTACGCGGTTCCCGTTTATCTTCAGGTTGCGCATACGCTTCTCTGCTTTCTCCAGTTCGAAATAATCCCCGATGATCATTTTATAACTATGCTTCGTAGTATCACCGGTTGGCTTTACCGCAGTTGCAGCCGCGGCGCTGTCCACCTTCACGTGTGCAGAGTCAGGCATTGCAACAGGCGGTGCCTGCTTCACAGTGTCCTTAGGCATTACAGGTATTGCAGCTGGTGCTGGCGCTTTCATTGAATTTACATAGTAGTATATACCGTAGCCGCCACCGCCCAGTATCACCAGTAACACGGCAACTATGATCACCATACTCCAGTTTACAGAGTCGGCTTTGTGCGGAGCAGGGTAAGATGGTTTCTGCGCCAGACGCATATTCTGTTCGTCCAGTTGCTTACTGTTCTTTATCGTGGGTATGCCGGCCGGAGTGAATTTAAAATTGGCATCGGTAACGAACTGCACTTTGCTCTGTGTGCCTGTAAAGTGACCAATGTTAGGAATAGGAACTTCGATACCGCTGGCAATATCCTGCCGCGCTTTAATACTATACTCACGCAGTGTGTTGGCTGCTTTCGATATACTTATTTGTTCGTTAGTAGCAATGAAATTGGCAAGGTTATCATCAATAGATCCTCCTGGGGTAACCACTACTTCATAAGTTGGTGCCTGTAAAGATTTGCCATCATGTGTGGCAGGGCGTTTTACCAACTCCATGTTGCCCAGACCATGTATGTAGCAATAGTGATTTTTTAATAAGAATAGACCTATGTACTTCGCAATATCCATTACCGATGTGCCCCCTTTAGAATTACTGGCAAGATAATTAATAAATCATAGAATTTTGCCGGGCACAGCCATAATTTTTAGCTAATTAAAGCCTGTAGCGGTATTAAAACTTAAGCCTCAGTCCGCCATATACATTAAACCCAAATGATTGGTACCCATACCAGCGCTGGTATTTGTCGTTGAGGATATTATCCAGTTGTACAAAGGCTGATAATCTTGGAACGATCGTATACTCTGCGCTGCAGCCAAGGTCGGCTATAGGCTTCAGAGTTACTGCACGTGTTGGCGGGCCATAAGTAGTGTCCCGCGCATGTATGCCACTCAGCAGTGCAAAATAGGTTCTTGCCACAAATTTGGGTGTTACATTTATCGCCAGGTCACCCTTCATGTTTACATTGGGTACATGCCATGGGTATTGTTCTGATCCGCCATAGTAGTGGTAATAGTCGGCAGTAGCCCCTACGGACCAGCTGTTGGCCTGCGTATATCGCACTGCTACATGAATAGAAAGTGCTTTTACGTTATCATACACCACATAAAATTGTTTCTGATCGCCGGTATCATTTACAAAGGTGGCCAGCTTATTGAATTTCCACCAGCTACCACGTGCCGAGAAAACGAAGTGGTGACCTACAGGTCCTTCAAGGCCCAGGAACACTTCATCCTTCTTAGTTTGCTGCAGGTAGTAATTGTTGAGCATGAAGGGGTTTTCAGTGGTCAGTTGCTCATAGGTGTTCTGGCGCAGCGTAGCCTGCCATCCTGCGGTTACTATATACCGCGTGTCCGGGAGGCGGAATGAAGCAAGTATGTCTGGCAGCACATAGCCGGTGCCATCACCGCCTATGGCCAGTCCCAGCAGCGCATGGCCGCTCATGGGGCCATGGTGCAATACAACACCCGGCAAGAACTCACCAAGGTTGTTATAGTTATGCCATCCTGTTGTTTTGTAGCTGGTGATGTTACCATTCAGCGCAGCCACGAGGTCAAGGCTGGTATCCAGTTTATATCTTACTGGCAGGTTCAGCCCCATACTGATCTCTGATGTGCTGAGCTTTGCATTGTATAAGGATGCTGTCACCGCAGGCTGGTAAAAGAAACGATCGGAGCTGTCTGTCTTATTCTTCATATCCACGGTGGCGCCCACCTTGCCAAATACCTGCTTTAACGAGTCGAAAGGATAATTGTGCAGATCGTGGTTGTAGCCGTAGTAGCTGTACTGGTTTCTTTCACCCACTATGCCCGCATGCCATTCGTTGTTATCACCATGATACATTCCCTCTGCTTCTATGCCGCTCTGCGAAATGTGCTGGTTAAGTATTGGCCCGGCTTGCGACATATAGTGCGCATGTATGTCGGTCTCATAGTTGTCACCCCAAAGGGCATTTGTACCTGCATCGACGAAAATGGTAGATAAGTTGCCACCTCCTGCTTTTACATAACTTTCATAAGGCGGTTTTGGTACGTCTTTTCCTAATGCCAGCGGACGAAGCGGCTGTGAGCTGTAAGAATAGTAAAGCGTTTGCTGGGGCACTTCCAGGTTCAGTGTCGGATGGGTAGTGTCGAGCTGCGGAAGCTGCGGCACCCATTCTGGTTTTGGCGCGCGTTTCACTTCAGGTTTATAGGTCTGTATTACTTCTATGGTAGATCCTTTCAGCACAGTATCGGCAGGAGCAGTACGCTGCGCCCTTGCCGCCAGGGCGCCAAAAAGAAATACCGGTATGAAAAAATGTTTTAGCATCATTTTTCGTCCTCTTGTAATTTGCTGTGATTTTTTTCAAGTGTCTTTACTTCTTCCAGTTTCTTTGCCGCTTCCTGTTTGAACTCAGGTATCTTGGTGTTCTTTACAATGCTCTGCAACAGGGCCTTGGCATTGAAGTAATCAGCCTGTGTTACCAATATGTCCGACAGCAGCAGGTAAGATTTGCCGATCCAGTAATCATATCCTGCAGATAAATGTATGGCTTCGTTTGCCGCGGCTTCTGCCTCCTTGGCATTTTTCATTGCAAACAGTAACTCTGCTATATGGTACCGCGACTCGGCCGCTACATCTCCATTCTTATTGCCGGTCAGTTGCCTGTATATGGTCAAAGCTGCATCGCTGCTGTCCAGGTGCTGGAGTGAACGAGCTTTGCAAAACAATGCATCGTTCATGAGGTCTGCAGATATGCCCGGCAACGCTATCAATGAGTCCGAATACAAAACCGTTTCAATGAACTTGTTCGAATTAAAACCGCTCCTCATGAGGCCGTTGTACACCACTTCCTTCGATGAGTTGTTCGACACATTTGCACGTAGCCTCAGGTAGTAGTGATAAGCTGCATCATAGTCCTTCTGCTCCAGTGCTATTGCGGCAGCACGGCGGGCGCTGTTCTCTGAGAAGTCATTCCATGATCCCCTCAGTGTCTCATCATAATCCTCGCGCGCTTCCTTAAACTTCCTCAACTGGTAGTTGCTTTCAGCCCTGTAGTAGTGCGCCTTTATTGCAAATATTCCGTTAGGGTAGGCTAGCAGATAGTTGGTAAATGCATGCTGAGCTTCATCCCATTGGCTGTTGGAAAATTGAGCCTCCGCAGCAGAATAATATGTAGAGTCCATAGAACTGCTATCCGCAGATGGCAGATTGTTTTCCAATAACAGTCTTGTATATGCTCCCGGCTGGTTGCTCTGTATATAAAGGCTCTTGAGCGCATCAAGCGCAGCCAGGCGGTCTTCAGCGGCAGGGTAGTCATGCACCACATGCTTGTAGGCTTCTATGGCCTTGTTGTTCTGGTTTAACTGCTGGTATATAAAGCCGGTCTTCATCCACGAGCGCGGAGCAAAGCTCTTATCGGTAATGGAGTCGGTAAGCTGTTGCAGGTAGGCGAGTGCCTCGGTATATTTCTCTGCTTCCAGGAAGGTTACCGCTGCCTCATACCGCGCAAAGTTTGCATAGGCCGATGGCGGCTTGCTGTCGATCAAAGAAAGCAAAACAGATAGCTTCTCGCTGGTCTTGTTCTGCAATCCCAGCAGTATGCTTTTTTGGTAGCGTGCGTAGTCCGCATCTGCGCTATCACCGTATATGATACGGTCATAAAGGTTTATTGCCTTCTTATAATCCTTCTGCATGAAGACCGCATCAGCTTCCCGCACTGCCGCTACATTTTCAGAGTAGTTGTCACTGCTGCGCTCCTGCTGTGCATGGTTAAAATAGTTCTGTGCAGCGTTGTAGTTCTCTGTCTCCATCGATGCGAAACCCATGTTCAGATAGGCATGCTGCCGTGTGGCCAGCGGGCTTATGCGCTGTACACCATTCATGCTGCCTTTTCTATCCAGGAAACTTTGTGCATAAGTGATCGCTTCAGGATAGCGGTGCAGCCTGTAGGCAAGTTCGCTCTTCCAGAAGTAGGTGGCACTTTCATAATCCTCGTTTACCGGGTGCTGCGCTGCCAGCGTGAAATAACGGAAGGCAACGGTCAGAGAACCATTCCTGAATTGCTGCACGCCATATCCAAAGGCTGCCTTCTGATATACTGCCCAGTAGTCATTGTCCTTCACGCCTACTTCTTCCAGGCGCTTCATGGCTTCCTCGTAATGGTTGGTCTTTATCAGCAGGCCGGATATAAGTGTGTTAGCCTCGTCCTTATACTGGCTGCCCGGGAAGGTAGTCAGCAGGCTGTTCAGTTCTCTCAGAGCATCATCATTATACCCGGTCTCATAACTCAGCCGTCCGTACAATATCATAGATGCTTCCTGCTGCCCGGGATTGTAATTCATATCCGCGCATATCCCGAAAGCGTTGCGGGCGCTCGTTTTGTCATCAGTTTTCAGGTAGCAGTCTCCCAGCAGGTACATTGCAGTTTGTCCCAGCGAGTCATGTGCGTTGCTTAGCAGCTTAAATTTTTCTATTGCCCCGGGCCATTCGTTGAGCCGGTAGTAGCAGTACGCGATCTTATAGAGGTCTTGTTTTTTTATCTTATCGGTATGCTCGTAGTAGTATTCAAAATAAGGCCGCGCTTCCCTGTATCGCTGATCTTCAAACAGGCACTGAGCCGCCAGCAGGTGCAGTTCTTTATCGTAATATAGTTTCTCTTTTTTCTGCAGGAAGGTATCTGCTATTTCATAGGCTTTTGCACGGTTGCCCATGAAGTAATAGATCTCGGCAATATAATAAGGCACTATCGCACGGTAATCTTTCGAATTCTTCACGAGCTCGAAGCTCTTCAGCGCTTCATTATACTTATTGTTGTTATAGGCAAGCAAGCCATAGTAATAGTTACCCGCCAGGTAATACTTGCCGTCCTTCAGCGATTTTATGGCCAGGAAAAGCGGCTCCGCTTTTTCAAATTCCCGGTTGTTGAAATAGCAGTAAGCCAGTTCAAACTTTGCATCCGCGATTTCCTTATTGTTCAGGTTATTGATATCCGCAGCCTCATAGAGTGGTATCGCTTTTTTCAGTTCATCGTGCTGAAAATAATACTGCGCCAGTGCAAAGGCCATGCGTTGGTAGTAAGCCGGTTCATTGCTGGCGGCCATTTGCTTCTTTGCAGAATCTATGCAGCCCTTGATATCTGCTTTAAGGCAGGAGAGCGCAAGAAAGTACCTCGCCTTATCCTTATTGATCGGCCGCTCATCCAGCATTTTATCTGCAGGCTGATTGAGGTATTGTCTCGCCGACTGTGCTGCGAGTGAGTAAAGTCCTTGTTGATATTGTTCTTCAGCCAGTATCAGCGGCCGGTTTCCCGGAATATCGGGGGTAAGCACTTGTGCAGTCGACGTGAACCCGGAAAAAAGTGTGATCGCTGTTACAGCAACCTGCAGGGCGAAACGTCTTTGTTTTTGCAACATCATTAAGCGCTATAAAATTAAAAGGTCCACGTAAGATTGATACTTGGGAAAAACGGAAGCTGGTATACTTTAACGTTAGTGATACGGTCTACGTAGAAAATGTTCTGACGGTCATACACATTGGTTATAGCAAATGTAGCGTCTAAGTTTGATTTTTTAGTCAGCTTGAAATGTCTTTTAACAGATACATCCAGGCGGTGATACCACGACAGGCGGCCTCCGTTTATCTGGTCTGCATAGATCACACCAACAGTGCCATTTTGCTGCATAGGGTTTGCCGAAAGGCTGCCCATGCCCACGTTCTCATAGAAGCCCTGTGTCTGTGTGAACGGGAAAGGAGCATGTATATTGAACCTTCCCGAGATATCCCAGTTTTTCTTTTTGCCGGCTGTGTAAGACGCCACTGCGTTAGCATTGAAGCGGGTGTCGAATGGAGTAGGGTATGTCTGTATCTTCCCTTTCGAGTCCGTGCTGGTATAGTTCACATTCTGGTAGCCCACCGCTGCCCACAGGTATACGCGCTGGTGGCTGTATTTCGCAGAGAGGTCCACGCCGTCTGCAAGTCCGCTGGCTGCCACAAAGTCGGGATCGGTTGTCACCAGTTTATTCCTGTTCAGCTCATCCACCTGGCCAAAATACTTCATCCATGGCTCCAGGTTAAACTCCACTTTATTTACGTCTACTTCTATACCGCCCGCTACGTGGTAGGCAGTCTGCAGGTTCGATTTCACCTGGTTGCCGTGAGCATCGTTAATTGTTTGGTCAGGGCTCAGCAGGAAGCCGGTAAACAGGTTCACGATATCCTGGTCTGACTTGGTGCTGATGATGTTCTGAGAGTATACGCCGGTCGCAAATTTCAGGCGCACATTGTCAGACAGGTTGAGCTTCATACCCAGCCTTGGTTCCGGTGAAAGCTTGTTAAGCTCGGAATAGTACTGGAAGCGTACGCTTGGCTCGAGGATGAACTTGCTGCCGAAATTATGACGGTACAAAAAGTACAATGCTGCAAGTGTGCTCTGGCGGTTCTCCGTGGTGGTGATCCCTTCGCTGCTGTAATAGTTGAGTGCAGTGTGGCTGCCGCTCACCTCTACGCCATATTTCAACTGGCTGTAGTCGTGCAGGAAGTAGGTGAAATTAATAGCGGCCTCAAAACCGTTTATCTGGCTGGTCTTTGGTACGGTATCGGTTGGCGCACCTGCCTGGTTCAGGCTGATGTTATAATTTGAGTAAGCGAACTTACCATCAATAAGGGCTGCGCTGTTTCCCGGAGATACCACGAATGTTGCACCGCCGCCGGCTGCCTTCCAGTGGTAGTCGGCTATGTTTGCGTGAGAAGAGTCATTCTGCAAATTGGCGTGGTCATCAAAATTGAAACCAAACAGGTTCAGCTTGCTTCCGTTATCTCCGCTCAGGGTCAGCTTACCATAAACGTCGGTGAATTTGTAGGGTAGTCCGCTGCTGAATGGCTCACCGAACGCGCCATAAAGGCTCTTCGAGGTCTGGTCGAGGTAGCTGGTTTTGCCGGTAACAAGAAAGGTCACGCTCGATCCGTTTTTCTTCGATTTCAGCAATGGGCCTTCCAGCAGTCCGCGGGTCATAATAGGTGAGGTAGACACGAGGCCTGCAATTTCGTTTTTATTACCATCCTTGGTGTGCACATCGACAATCGCAGAGGTACGGTTGCCATACTGCGCACCAAAGCCGGCGGTGTAGACATCCACGTTACGGATAGCTTCTGTTTCAAATACAGAGAAAAGACCTATGGAGTGAAACGGACTGTATATGGTGATACCATCGAGGTATATGCCTGTCTGAGATGGCGAGCCGCCGCGTATATACAATTGTCCGCCCTGGTCACCCGTGAAAACAACACCCGGAATTACCTGTAGATACTGTGCAAGATCTGGTTCGCCGCCTGAGCTTGGCAGCAGCTTCAGCTCACGTGGAGTAACAGTTGTTACACCGGTATTGATATGCGTCATTTTCTCAGTCTTCCTGCCGGATATTTCAACGCCCTGCAACTCAGTTTCGCGCGCGGCCAGAAGTATCTTTTTAGATACAATCGCGTCCGGCAGCAGGTTGACAGTCGTAACGCTTGAATCAAAACCAATCGCAGTAACTATCAAGGTATAGCTGCCAGAAGCCAGCGATATGGAAAAATAACCATTCACGTCTGTTTGCACACCTGCTTTGCTGCCCGATACAATGACGGTGGTATAGATCATCGGCTCACCGGTCTTCTTGTCATATACGAAACCCTTTATGGTACCAAAGTGAGTTTGCGCGATAGCGCCATAGGAGAACAGGAAAAGGCAGGCAACCCAAAGGCCAATGCTTTTAAGCATACAAGAAAATATTTTTACAAATATGATGAACGCCCGGGTTTATGTTGTTCTTTACCCGGTTTTTTAATACGGGCAAAGATAGGAAGAACCATAGGAACGTTGAATAAATAAAATATACTAAGTTGGATAATTATTTTTCCTTTATGCAAGTTGCAAAATCTGCGAATAGGGGTACTATTTAAAGACTTTTGC
>CAINOM010000257.1 GCA_903851455.1 uncultured Bacteroidota bacterium
GTTGTGGATTTTGTTGATACTTTGCGGCAGTTAAATTCCGTTTCCGCCAGAAAATTAAAATATTTGTAAATGCACGTTTCCTTAAACAGCCCGTTTCGGGGGTACAAAGGAATGGAAATGAATGCAGCAGACAAATAAAAAAGTTGCACCCTGATACCGTCTTCCTCACACCTAAGAACATACTACACAACGATATAGCCGCAGAGCTTGGCGCCATTGTCGTTGGCAGAAACACAGGGCATCTCTGGGAGCAGGCCGACCTGCCTTTCTACTTGGCACGTAATGGTCGCCCCCCGTTGTTCAGTCCCGCCAATACCGCCCCATTGGCGTATCGCAACAACTACTTCACCCTCCACGACCTTGCATTTTACCACCATCCCGAGTGGAACAGCAAAGCTTTTTCTACGTGGTACAACATACTTATCCCCCGTCTGGTCATCGGTTGCCGGCATCTGTTCACCGTCAGCAAAACGGTGAAAGATGAAATTGTAAAATATTATAAAACACCACCCGCTAAAATATCCGTTACATATAATGGCATTTCCTCCGTGATGCAGTCCGCCCTGCAAAGGCAGCCAAAAGAAAAGATCATTTTAGCCGTAGGCACGTTCAACAAAAGAAAGAACCACCAAAACCTCGTTCAGGCCTACCTAAGTAGTGGCCTCACAAAAGAATATCAATTGGTAATAATAGGCGATAAGAACCGCGTCTTTGCCGATACCGGTATTGATGAAAGCTCGTTGACCAACACCAACATAAAGATATACGACCGCCTCACCTCCGGAGAATTAATTAACATGTATGCCAAAGCGGAAATGGTCGTTTCGCTCTCTCTTTACGAAGGCTTTGGCATACCCGTCCTCGAAGGCCTCTACGCCGGCTGCAAAGTAGTTTGCTCAGATATCCCCGTCTACCACGAATTGTACGATGGCCATGCCACTTTCTGCAACCCAAATGATATCAGGAATATCACCACTACATTAGAGCAAGTTGCCCACTCAAATATTGCACCCGGCAATATTGATACTTTGTTGAATAAGTGCAACTACGGCCATTCGGCGCAGCTAATACTCGACACCATAAAAGGTACGCCTAAAAAAAAATAGAGACGCAATGTGTGCCTCTATTTAATATATGCATTGCTTGCTAATTACCTTTACAGAAGAATAAACTAGGCAAAGGAGGCACTAACCGGAGATATGACCAAGCCGCTGAATAGATGGTCCCCCTTCAGGGGACAGGGGTGCACAGGGGTGAGTAGGGTGGACAGGGATTACTTCGCCGCAGCCAGTTCCTTGATCTTGGCAAGTATCTCTGCCTCGCCACCTTCTTCATAGCCGGTATGTGTGAATGCTACCTTGCCGTTCTTATCAATGATAACTGTATAAGGCACATTCTGGAAGCTCAGTGAGCGTTTCAGATCTGAATTGGCGTCTATATAAAAAGGAAAGTTCCAACCCTGCGATATGGCATAGGTGCGCACCAGGCCTTCCGAGCGGGTTTCATCTATAGATATGGTCTCGTAATTGAAGTCGGCTTGTTTTTTCCAATCAGGCAACGCACGTGTAAGATTCTTTATTTCCTTCTTGCAGGATATACACCAGGTAGCCCAGAAACTGATGAGCGTAACTTTCCCTTTTTCAACAGTTTGGTCGAACGCTATCTTTTTACCTGAGCTAACATCCTTTATCTCGGTATTAGGCAATCCCTGTGCTTGCAGCGAAAAAGCACCGAACACGCATAGAGCTGCCGCGATAATTTTTTTCATAAGTACTTGTTTTTAACAATAATAAGCTAAAACTTTGCCGGAATTGAATAAAGGAGCTAATTTCGGAAAAACTTTAACATTATACGCTTTTTAGATGAAAAAAACCGCATTTTTATTTGTATTGCTTGCCGTTTCAGGGACATTGTTCGCTCAGGGTACTTTTTCCGGCGACCTGATGATGAACATGAACTTTTTTCAACGGGATACGAACATTAAAGCCTCCAATAACCCGCTTTACGACAACGCACTTAGCGGCAGTGAGGGCTGGCTGGATCTGCGTTATAACACTAATGGTTTCACTTTCTTCCTGCGTGCAGATGCATTTAACAATTCCAATCTCAAGAACCCCATAGCGCCCAGCACCGACTTCGGCATTGGCGCTTGGAGTGTTACCAAGGATATGAAAGACCTCACCATCACCATCGGCTCTATTTATGACCAGGTGGGCAGTGGTATCCTTTTCCGCTCCTATGAAGATCGTGGCCTGCTCATAGATAATGCGCTGATGGGCATCGAGCTGAAATACAAACTCACCAACAATATTTCACTCAAAGGCTTCACCGGGCAGCAGAAAAACAACAACCAGGTAAACAATGTACGCTACGGTCCGGTTATTAAAGGTTTCAATGCCGAAGGTGATTTCAGTGCTGGTAAAGTGCACCTCGTACCGGGTATCGGCGTGCTCAACAGAACGCTGGACGCAAGCTCTATGGCAGCCGTTGCAGCCTCCATCAACGCGCAGGACACCAACCACCGCTTTGAGCCTAAGTACAATATGTATGCCTTCAGCATCTACAACACCCTTACTTACAAAAACTTTTCGTGGTATGTAGAGGGCTGTTACAAGACCCACGAAGCCGTTTCAGAGCCCGGCTACTACGAAACCAATGCCAACCACGTAGATTCCAATGCTACGTTGTTATTTGATAAGCCCGGCAATGTAGAGTATACCTCTATCAACTACGGCATGAAAGGCATCGCCTTGAGTCTCACCGGCAAGCGCACCCAGGATTTCGTCATGCGCACGTCGCCCAATGAGACCCTGCTGAATGGTATGCTCAACTGGCAGCCTGTTGTTGCCGTACTGCGCCCGGAGCGCCTCATGGCCCGCTACACCCCCGCATCGCAGGACATCTCTGAAATGGCCGGCACAGCAAACCTCGCCCTTTCGCCAAATGATGTTACCAACTTTACCGTTACCTACACGCACATCAATACGCTCGATGATCATAAGCTCTACCGCGAAGCGTATGTAGATGGTTTCTACCAGGGCATCAAGAACTGGATATTCCAGGGTGGGGCACAGTATATGGAGTACAACATCCTTGCCTATCAATCTGAGGGTTCCATCGCACATCCCATCGTGTATGCGATCACTCCATTTGCCGACATCACTTATCGCATGACCGAGAAGAATTCTCTGCGCGCTGAGGTCCAGTACATGGATACCAGGCAGGACTACGGATCATGGCTGTTCGTACTCCTTGAGTTTGATATCGCTCCGAAATGGGCGATCTCAGCATCGGATATGTACAATGTGTCCCCCAATCCTAACGACGATAACCACAACTACAAGAATCCCGGCAATCATTACTACAACCTCTATGCAGCATATACCAAGGGCCCTCACAGGTTCTCACTCGCCTACGTGAAGCAAGTTGATGGTATCAACTGCGCCGGTGGTGTTTGCCGTTACGAGCCTGCATTCAGCGGCGTAAAGGCCACGCTCACCTCCAGTTTTTAAAATAGGAATTAAACACTAACACAAAAAAAATCCCAAGCCCTGAAAGGGCGAAATCTGCCAGCCCGGGGTGCAGCCCCGGGAACACGTAACAAAAACAAAACCCCAAGCCCTGAAAGGGCGAAATCTGCCAGCCCGGGGTGTAGTCCCAGGGGACACGTAACAAACACAAAACCCCAAGCCCTGAAAGGGCGAAATCTGCCAGCCCGGGGTGTAGCCCCGGGGAGACAATAAAAGGGCAAAATGTAAAATGGTAATCGAAAATACCTTATCGTCCTCAGGGTGATGATTGGGGTGATTTCAAATCAAACAATATACTTGATATTTGATCCGTTATTCTGATTTCCATGTTCCGCAATGCTGCCGCGATCCGTTATACATGCCTGCTGCTCCTACTGGTGCTGGCGACGCTGCGGTCTGCGGCACAGGCACCCAGGAAATCGCTGAACTCCAGCTCTGTCAATGAGAAGATTGTACTCGATGGAGACCTTTCGGAACCAGCCTGGCAGAAGGCTGAAAAGGCAACAAATTTCACTCAGCACGATCCATATCCTGGCCAGCCGTCTACGCAAAGAACAGAAGTAAGCATCCTCTACGACAACCAGGCCGTCTACATCGGCGCCATGATGTACGACGAGCACCCCGACAGCATTCTCAAGCAGCTTTCGCCCCGCGATGTTTTCGACAACAATAACGATATATTCGGCGTTTTCTTTGATACCTATTCTGATAACCAGAATGGCTTCTTCTTCATCATCACCGCCGCAGGCGTCCAGGCCGATGCCAAGCAGAGGTTCGACAACAGCGATCTGTCTTGGAATGCCGCCTGGTTCTCTAAAGTTAAGATCACAAAAAAAGGCTGGTGCGTAGAAATGCGTATACCATATTCCGCCATCCGCTTCCCAAAGACCGATGTGCAGAAGTGGGGCGTCAATTTCGTACGCGTCATTCGCCGCTGCCGTGAGCAGTCTTTTTGGAATCCCGTTTTGCCTACCCAATCCAACTTCGTTTCCCAGGCTGGTACACTGACTGGCATCCATAATATCGAGTCGCCGGTACGCCTGCAGTTGCTGCCCTACATTTCGGGCTATGCCGAGAATTATGCCGGTGTCAATGCCCATACTGTCGATGGCGGTATGGACATCAAGTACGGCATCAACGACGCCTTTACACTCGATATGACGCTCGTCCCCGATTTCGGACAAACACTCTACGACCCCCGTGTGCTCAACCTTTCTCCTATCGAGGTGCGCTACAACGACCAGCGCTACTTCTTTACAGAAGGTTTCGACCTGTTCAATAAGAACGATCTCTTTTATTCACGTAGGGTAGGGGGCACTCCCGTCAATTTCAACATACCAACCGGTGCACTCGGCGCGCGGGATTCTGTTATTGCCAACCCGCAGACCACCCGCATATACAATGCCACCAAGATATCCGGCCGCACAGAGGGTAACCTCGGCATTGGTGTTTTTAACGCCATAACTGCCGCTCAGGATGCAACGGTGAAGGACCTGGCTACCGGCGGCGAACGTCAGCTCCAGACCGCTCCCATCACTAATTACAACGAGATCGTGCTCGACCAGGCATTCAAGAACAGTTCTTACGTTAGCTTCGTGAATACCAATGTCAGTCGCAACGATACCACGCACAATGCCGACGTAGCCGCCATCCTGTTCCGTGCCGCCGACAAACACAACAGGTACGCCATCGATGGCTCTGCCGATGTGAGCCAGCTATACTACTACAACCACACCACCGATCTCGGTTACCGCTACTATGCCGATGTAGGAAAAGTAAGCGGCAACTATACATGGGTACTCAGCACCCGCTCCATCAGCGACCACTTCAACCCAAACGACATGGGCTACCTGGACCGGAACAACATCATCTACTACAATGCCGACCAGTACTACAACATATACAAGCCCTTCGGTCCGTTTGTGAACATGAGCAACCACATCAACGTCTACTACAACAGGGTGTTCAATCCTGCCGTTTTCCAGAGCTTTGGGTTCGACGGTTCACACAATGCCACCACCCGCCAATACCTGTCGTTCGGCCCTTACTGGGCCATACAGCCGGTAACTTCAAACGATTACCTCGAGCCGCGCACACCGGGTCGCTACTATCGCTACCCTAAGACCTACATGTGTGGCGGCTTTTTCTCGTCCGATTACCGCAAGAAGTTCGCGCTTGATGGTGAGAGCAACTATCGTTGGTTCGCCACTACCGGCCGCAATACATTCTACTGGTCCCTTACGCCACACTATCGCTTCAGCGATAAGTTCTCCATGATCTACAGCTTTGCCTATACCAACCAGCACAATGACGTTGGCTTTGTAGACAATGTCAACGACTCCATCTATTTCGGTATCCGCAACATCAATACACTTACCAACACGCTTACCGCTTCTTACATCTTCAGCAATGTCATGTCGCTGTCGCTCAACGAGCGCCACTACTGGTCGCAGGCCAATTACTCTTCCTATCATTTCCTCGATGCCGACGGCACACTTGCGCCTACTCCATACAACACCAATCACGATATCAACTACAACTCTTTCAACGTCTATCTCAGCTTCGTCTGGCAGTTCCGCCCCGGCAGCGAGATGAGCGTCGTCTACCAAAACGCCATCTACACCAGTGGCGCCAACATCATCAACGACTATTCCACCGATGTGAACTATATGTTCCAGTCCCCGCAAAGCAATAGCCTTTCTTTAAAGCTCATCTACTACCTCGACTACCTCGATATCCGCAAAGCGCTCCGGAAAAACAGTTGATCGCATTGCCCCTTAACATTTTCTTATGGGAGTATATCGTACTATTACACCATAATTAAACTTTATCCGTTTTTAGAAACAAAACATCGTCATGAAAAAACAAATCCTTCTTTCACTTTTGGTCCTCGGCTCAGCCTGCGCCATCGCGCAGCCCACACTTACTGGTACTACAAATAACCCTGTACTGGGCGACAATTTCACTTATTACAACTGCGCAACTGCAGGTGTAGTGCAAGGTGCGTCAGGCCCGGGTGTTACATGGGATTTCCATACCCTGACGGGAGCGGCAGCGGGTATGCTTTCCACGGCCACTTGCGCAAGTACGCCGTACTGCGATTCCTTTCCGCCGAACGATATCGTGATCCAGTATATCGATCCGGGTGTAGACACAGAATATGATTACTGTACCACGAACGGCAGCGCGTTTGATATAATAGGAGTTTATGATGCTGGTGCAAATTTCACTCATTTTCAGCAGCCCGATATAATATTGAAATACCCGGCAACCTACAATGCCACCTACCAGGATACCAGCATAAGTATTGACTATGCCAGTCTGCCGCTCGATTACGTGATCAGCAGGTCCTCCCGCACTGTTGATGGCTATGGAACCCTGATTCTTCCTTCAGGTACCCATGCCAATGTGCTGCGTGTGCACCAGACTACTATCATGTTAGATAGTTTTCCCGGCATGGCGCCTATGTTCTCTATGTATAGCGAGAACTACAGTTGGTTCGCTGCCGGCTTTCACTTGTTCCTGCTCGAAATGGACCTCGATAGCTCGGCAGGCCCCGCGCTCAGCGTATCAAACGTTACTTATCTGTCCGGTGCAACAACCGGTATCACCTCAATAGACAATGATCAGCTCTCATTAACGTTAAGCCCTAATCCCACATCCGGCATCCTGAATATTAAGCTGAACCTCGATGCAATTCAAAATCCCACGATCACTATATCAGACATCTCAGGCAAGCTACTCGCCAGCATCAACACCTCAGGGTTGACCGAAGGCGAAAACAAAATTCAATACTCGGTCGCTGGCTTACCGGCCGGCCTCTACCTCGTTCATTTTACCGATGATACCCACAACATCACCCGCAAAGTAGTGGTCAGTAATTAATATTCGTTTGCCGGTGTCCCAGACTTACAAACATGGGGCACCTGTTTATTTATCCTCACGATATTTTTTTTGTCCCGGCTTATTGCTACTATTGGGTTCGGTGGCTATAGCACAGTTCAAGTTCGGATATATATTTAGCTTGCGCTTCAGATATATCCCCGGATCGCGTAAAAATCGCAAAATGTCAGTGCGCAACACCTCCCCTCCTGTTTTAGGAGGGGCGTGCCTGAAAACATAGCGAAGCAGTGTTTTCAGGCCGGGGTGGTTGACTCGCACGCACGGTGTGGCACTTCCAAAGTGTGCCACACCTAAATCCCCATTACGGCGCGCAAATAGCGTTTCCTGCGCCTGTACATTCGCGAAGTGCACGTAACTCTTCCCCTATGGAGAGGGGCTAGGGGTGTGTCTTTCTATTGCTCTGTAAATTCCCGCTTTACTAAAATTATTAGCACACCCAAGATTTTACTGTCTTAATACGTCTATACTATTGCACAATAGTAAATGAGCTTATGAAAATACGACTGCTTTCGGTTTTTGCGTTGCTGTTATATGCTTATTGCGGCAACGCCCAGACTATATCCACCATAGCAGGAAATGGATTGTTTGGTTTCTTTGGTGATGGCGGTCCTGCCTCAATGGCCGAGTTCTACAGCCCCATTGGCGTTGCTCTGGATACCAACGGAAATATATACATAGCCGACGCGGGCAATAACCGTATCCGCAAAATAGATGCTACAGGTACGATCTCCACATTCGCCGGAAACGGTGTTGGAACAACGGGCTCAGGCAGCTATACCGGCGACGGCGGCCCTGCTGATTCTGCGGGCTTGTCGCTGCCCATGGCCGTAGCTGTTGATAACAGGGGGAATGTATATATTGCAGATGCAGGCAACAACTGCATTCGCATGGTCAATAGCGCAGGCATCATCACCACCATTGCCGGCAACGATACCTCCGGCTATAGCGGTGATGGCGGTCCGGCAACCGCCGCAAAGCTACGCTTCCCTGCAGGTGTAACAGTGGCACCCGGCGGCTCTCTGTATATCGCCGATTTCTCCAACAACCGCATCCGTAAAGTCGATACCTCAGGCATCATTACCACGGTAGCCGGCAACGGGTTTGCCGCGGCTATCGATTCGGGTGGTTATAGCGGCGATGGTGGCCCTGCCGATTCAGCTGCGCTCTATCTGCCCAACGCTGTCGCGTTCGATGATAGCATGAATATGTACATTGCCGACAGCTACAACAACAGGATCCGCAAAGTCACGCCGGCTGGTATCATTTCTACAGTCGCTGGCAATGGCAACCCCGGCTATAATGGCGATGATATACCGGCCGACTCTGCATCTTTATGCGCCCCATCTTCAGTTGCTTTCGACGCTCGCGGTAATATGTATATTGCCGATGACTGCACCAATCGTATCCGCCAGGTCTCACCTGCAGGCATTATCACCACACTTGCAGGTAATGGTATCCTCGGCTATGCTGGCGATGGTGGCCCTGCCTCACTGGCCGAACTGGTTGCACCGGCTTTCATCACCCTCGATCGCCTCGGCAACTACTATATTGCAGATGTCAATAACCAGTGTATTCGTTTTATTACATCCCTCACCGCAGGCTTTCCCGCGACTACTCCCGGTGAGCTGGTTACAGTATTCCCAAACCCCTCCGCGGGCGACTTCACGGTAACTGTCCCTGCCGCAACTAAATCAGTTATCACTATCTGCGACCTCTTCGGCCGGGTAATAACAACAATAGAGACCATGGCAAACACAAACAAAATAGCGATCACACTCAGCAACCAGCCGCCCGGCACATATCTGCTCAAAGTTCAAACTGCCGGCAGCTGCACAATCAAAAAGATCATGATCAACTAAAGTATCAGTTGACAACTTCCCCACGGTGTGGGACACTTTCAAAATGTCCCACACCCAACCACTCGCGAAACTTTTTCCAGGCTTAAGGCTGCTCCATTACTTCAGTGGCGGGCCAGTCCTGAGCGACAGTCGAAAAAGGCTCGATTGCTCAACAACCCACTATTTATCGTTATCGGGTACTCGCAAAGGACAGGTTACACCTCCCTGCTCTCAAAGGGGGTTAGGGGTGTGTTTTTTCACGCAGTTGCCGGTCATGTCTTGTCCTTGCACATCACGAAAATCCTGAAATCATTTAATCCTGATCCACTTTGTGGGAAACTCAAAC
>CAINOM010000258.1 GCA_903851455.1 uncultured Bacteroidota bacterium
AAAACAAATGTTTAGCTGGATACATATGGAAGACCTCGCCCGCATTATAGAATGGTTGTATGATCACAAAGAACAGTCGGGGACATTCAATGCGTCCGCACCCTGCCCGGTGCCAAATCGCGAATTTATGCGGGAACTGCGCACTATATATAGAATGCCAGTTGGCATACCGGCACCAAAATGGCTGCTGAAGATCGGGGCCTTTGTGATCGGGACCGAAACGGAGCTACTTTTAAAAAGCAGGTGGGTACTTCCCGCAAGGCTGGAAAATGAGGGTTTTGAATTTCATTACCGGGAAGTGGATGTAGCATTGAGGAGTCTGTTACCTTGACGCATCGTCATTTATTACTGGTATACTAAATACTAATGGTCTGATAACATAAACGCATTTGTATAAAATGCCATTGGCACTATCTTTGTCGCTCATTATAAAAAACAAACACCACATGAAACGTAACGCAACTGCCGTTTGGAACGGCTCAGGTAAAGAAGGCAATGGTAACCTCACCACCCAAAGCACCACACTCAACAAGACACAGTACTCATACAAAAGCCGCTTTGAAGACGGTGTAGGCACAAACCCCGAGGAACTGATAGCTGCGGCGCATGCGGGCTGTTATACCATGAAGTTGTCTTTTGTGCTGGGTAGTAAGAATGTAACTCCTGAAACGCTGGAAACAAGGTGCGACATCACATTGGATAATGGTGTGATCACAAAGAGCGAGCTGAATGTTACCGGCAGGGTGCCTGGTATCTCTGCAGAAGACTTTAAGAAAGCTGCTGAAGAAGCGCATGAGGGCTGCCTGGTGGGTAAAGCATTGAATTGCGAGAAAACACTGGTGTCGGTGACATTGGCATAAGTCACTACCAATTCTGATATGCTAAGCTGCCTCCGGGCAGCTTTTTTTTTATCGTTTGTTTTATTAGCTTTATTAAAAATATCACTCATGACAAAATCCGGAAAAATTATTCTTGGCATATTAACTTTTCTGCCGCTGGTCTTCGGTATGTGTTGCCTGGTGTATTACCTGCTAATGATAAAGGACATTATGCTGGTGATGCCCGTGAACAGGGGCGACCAGCAGGCGTTTATGAGATCCTACATGTCACATATTTTCTCAGGGCCGTTAATGATCTCTATGGTCTTAACAGTGCTTACCCACCTGGGCCTGATGATCTATTACATCGTTCACGTAGTAAGCCTGAGGCTGAGATCGGAGGGAGAAAAAGTAATGTGGATACTGCTATTCATATTCATAGGGACGATCAGTTACATCATCTATTTCTTTATGAAGGTGGTCCCATTGCCAGCTCCCGGCACTGCTGGAAATTCAGGGGATGAGCAAGGGTATAGTGGCTAAGCCTTATTCTTCTTATGGAAACGATAACCGAGAATTACCTTGAAAATATCATTATCGGTAGCCTGTGTAAAGCCCAGGCCATAGCCAGCATTAAATTCCCAATCTGGCGACCAGTCGAGGTCTATAACAAAAAATAACTGGTGCTGCTGCTGCTGAAATAGGTCGGGCATGAACGGTTTCCCCACACTGCCATAATACTCAAAACCCGCCGCAACCTTCTTAGTGATGTTGTAACTTGCCTTGAGATTTGGCGAAAAGACGAAGCCGTTCTTTTCATTCAGGCCATGCAAAGACTTATCAAAAACCGGGTTGAATGCGACATAGAATTTCTTCCAGGTCTTATCAATAATCGGCCGTATCTCCAGCGTCCAGTCGTCGGGGCAGTATTGGAGTTTCTGATACCCGGCCTCCAGTGACAGACTCAGGCCAACGGGCCAGTGCATACTATCCGGCACCATCACACGTGGTCGTATGTGACTGCCAACATAGGTAGTGCGGTTGTCTGAGCCCAGGGCATTGAAGAAGTAACAGCCGGTTTCAAACCAGGGCGTCCAACCGTGAGTGATCTCTACCGTTTCATGTATGATATTATGCGTGGGCAGCACGCCATCCTGTGTATATAGCTGGCCACCAAAGGTATAGTTGCTGTGCAACTCCAGCATGGTAGCTCCCTTAGCCACCGTTTCTGCACCATATACCTGTATCTCGTAGTTGTCCTGCGCGTTTGATACGCCGCCAGGCAACAAAAAAAGAAGCAGGAAAATGGTGCGTTTCATTTGCGCAAAGGTAGGAGCTAGTTTTCGTAAATTGGTTATCTTTAATACAGAAAACTATGCACGATGAGCGTCACAACGCTGGCGGGGACGATACTTCTTGTGTTTATGTCGTTAGTTTGCACGGCTCAGAGACATGCCGTTGACATTATCGATACAAGAAAAACCAATGATCCTGCACCAACTCCGGCAAATCATAAAGATCATGATGTACTGGTGCGGCGGGAGCTTTCGAAAGCTTCAGACGGGCGCTCGATGGATGTTTATACGGTTTATTTTTACCGCAAAGAAAGGGACACCATTCGCCAGTACCAATGTGGCCTGGAGGCGACCGATGATGTAGACAAAGCAACCTACAGATGGCCGGACGATAGCCTCGCAATAATACACTTATACAATTCTAAATCGAAGAAAAAGAGGATCGATTTCGAAGTATTTGGCAAGCACACAGCAGACGGCAAAAAGTCGTCAGGCGTACGGCAGGTGGAAAACTAAACGAGTGATGCTGAATGTTAGCACGAACGCTCAGCACCGCTGGAAGTCAACTTCGCAACACCTCCCTATCCTTCGGAGAGGGCCGGGAAGAGGTCTAAACCAGCATCGTAACCGGGTTCTCCAGGTGCGCCTTCAATGTCTGCAGGAACTTAGAGCCTACAGCGCCATCTACCACACGGTGATCGCAACTGAGTGTCAGCTTCATGATCTGCCGTATCACCACTGCATTGTTCTCCACTACAGGTGTAGGCGCTATCTTACCCACAGCCAGTATACATGCATCCGGCGGATTAATGATCGCGGTAAACTCATCTATATCCATCATACCTAGATTGGAGATTGTGAAAGTATTACCCGTAAATTCAGGTGGAGTTATCTTTTTGGTACGTGCCTTGTCTATGAGCGTCTTGGCGTCATCAGCTATCTGGGAGAGTGACTTCTGATCGGCAGATTTTATCACCGGCACTATCAGTCCCTCGTCAACAGATACCGCAGTCCCGATGTGAATATGGTGGTTCTGGCGAATGAAATCTCCCATCCACGAACTGTTCACCTCCGGGTGACGGCGCAGCGCCATAGCACATGCCTTGATCACCATATCGTTGAACGACACCTTCACTGGTGACATATCATTTATCGCCTTACGCGCATCTATCGCCTTATCCATTACTATGGACATCGTAAGATAAAAATGCGGCGCACTGAATTTGCTGCCGGCCAGTTTTTGGGCTATGATACGGCGCATCTGGGTGAGCGGAGTATCGGTATAGCCTTCTGTACCTACCGGTTGGTAAGCTACCATCGGTGCAGCCTTCGCCGCCTGTGGCGCTGCGGCAGGGGGTGTATAGCCGTCTACATCACGCTTTATGATGCGGCCATTATCTCCGCTTCCTTTCAGCGCATGTATATCTACGCCTTTGTCTTCTGCCAGTTTTTTGGCGAGCGGAGAGGCTTTTATTCTTTCATCAGATGGCGCTGCAGCCTGGGGCTGAGCTGGAGCCGGGGCCACCGCTGGTTGTGGGGCAGGTTGTGCAGCCGCGGCGGCAGCAGGCGGATTTTGCGCAGGCTGGGGTGGCGCAGCAGCAGCTTGCGGCGCACTCGCCGGTGCAGCCTCAGCTGCAGGCTTTGCCGCACCTTTTTCGGCATCCAGTATCGACTGGTAGTCTTCACCGGGCTTGCCTATTATGGCCATAATGCCGTTTACTGGTACGCCCTTACCTTTTTCCACACCTATATAAAGAAGCGTTCCGTCTATATAAGGCATCACTTCCATAGTGGCCTTATCGGTCTCTACTTCTGCTATTACATCATCAGATTTTACTGTATCGCCAACCTTTTTGTGCCACTCCGCTATGATCCCTTCCTTCATCGTGTCGCTTAGCAACGGCATACGTACTGCTTCCGCCATAATATTGTTTCTATTTTAGTTGTCAAATGTAATTCTTCTAATTGGAATTTGGAATTGGGGATTTGTAATTAGGATTGTTTTGAGATGACCGGAACGCGCAACAATCGTAGACCCACAAAAATCACCCCAATATTATCCATATAACTCATTCTACTTCACCCTCTCCTTCAGGAGAGGGACGGGGTGAGGTTAATACTCTATGGTCATTCCCAGCCCATCCTTCAGCGCGGCCAGATGTGGGTTTTTATTCGCCATGGCCTCAAACATCTCGCTCTTGCTCAGCACAGTAATACTCTGCGCCGCCTTTATAGCCTCATCTTCCTGTATTTCAGTGGTTATGCGCACCACCATCCCTGTTTCTGCTGTATAGTAGTCTATCAGTGGTGTCTTCTGGTCTTTTGCATAGCCATCTGTGAAGCCGCTGGGCGAGATAAGCCTTACTTCATCAGGCGGGTATACCTCCAGCCGCATCATGCAGAACTGGGAGTGAAGCACACTTTTATTTTCAGCCTGCAGCTTCGCCTTATAGGCTTCAAATAGTTGTTCGGCGGCCTCCCTCGTCAATACTTTTTTCTCCTGGTTCTGGTTGGCTGCTGCCTTGGCCACTTCACTATCCAGATCGCCCAGCATATCCATGCTCAGGCGT
Source organism: uncultured Bacteroidota bacterium (assembly GCA_903851455.1). Taxonomy (GTDB): domain Bacteria; phylum Bacteroidota; class Bacteroidia; order Chitinophagales; family Chitinophagaceae; genus Nemorincola. Next base: position 4,684 of record CAINOM010000258.1, read on the forward strand.
TTTGGTGAGGCCGGCGCCCTTCTTGGTGCTGTATTCTGCGGTAAAGGATCGGCTACAGGTGCGCTGTTAACAGGTTGCGATTGTGGTTGTGGCGGCGCAGGTGCCACTTTGGGTTGCGGAACAGGCGCTACCTCTTCCACCACACTTTCCACAACATTATTTATCGCGTAGTTAGCTTCCGGAGCAGGAGCACTATTAACTGTCAATTGAGGACTGCCAACTGCCGCCTGCGAACTGTCAACTGCCGACTGTGAACTGGCGACTACAGGAACCCGAGAGCCGCCAGCTGAAGACTGCGAACTGTAAACTGCCGACTGTAAACCGGCATTTGTCATGGTGAGCGGAGCCGAACCACCGCTTCCTACGCTACTAGAGTTTTTTTTTACATCATCGGTCAACTGTGAACTGCCAACTGTCAACTGAGAACTGGACACACTTTGCAGCAGAAAACACAGCCTTATCAGGCACATTTCCACATGTAGCCGTTTGTTGGTCGCTGTCTTATATTGCAGCTCGCTGTCGTTGATCACGTTCAGCGCTGAGAGTATGAATGAGGGCGGAGTCTGGTTGGCCTTTTCATTATACATTGGCCGGTGGTCGTTTGGTACATCCAGCAGCTTGGCCATGCGGGCATCCTTGCAAAGCAGCAGGTTACGGAAATGCTCCGCCAGCCCGTTGATGATCACATCGCCCTCAAAACCCTTTTCCAGCGCCGAATCCAGCAGTAGCAGCGTGCCAGCCACGTCCTGGCTCAGCATACTGTCTGTAAGGCGAAAGTAGAAGTCAGCATCGAGCAGGTTCAGGTGCTCCATGGTATTGCTGTAGGTGAGCATTCCATTGGTAAAGCTCGCTATTCGGTCCAGCATACTCAGCGCATCGCGCATGGCGCCTTCGCTCTTCTGGGCTATTACGTGCAGGGCAGCTTCCTGCGCTACCATGCCCTCTTTAGTGGCTATGCTGTGCAGGTGCGCCACTATATCGTGCGTCGTTATCCGCTTAAAGTCGAATATCTGGCAGCGGCTAAGTATGGTTGGTAGTATCTTATGTTTCTCTGTTGTGGCCAGTATGAATATAGCATAGGGTGGTGGCTCCTCCAGCGTTTTCAGGAAGGCATTAAATGCAGCTGCGCTGAGCATGTGCACCTCATCAATGATATATACCTTGTACCTGCCCTGCTGTGGGGCAAAACGTACCTGGTTGGTAAGTTCACGTATATCCTCTACAGAGTTGTTGCTGGCCGCATCCAGCTCAAAGACATTGAAAGAAGTATTGTTCTTAAAGCTGACGCAGGTATTGCAGACACCGCAGGCCTCCATATCGGGCGTAGGACTCTCACAGTTTATGGTCTTGGCCAGTATGCGCGCGCAGGTGGTCTTGCCCACACCGCGCGGACCGCAAAACAAATACGCATGCGCAAGGTGCTGGTTCTTTATGGCATTCTTCAGCGTGGTAGTAATATGCTCCTGCCCCACAACTGTATCAAACGTCTGCGGGCGGTACTTACGTGCTGAAACTATATAATTGTCACTCATTGTTTAAATTCAAAATTCAAAAGGCAAAATTCAAAAACTCACGGGATTAAAGGTAAGATGGGAGATGGTGCGGGCAAAATAAAGATTTCCACAAATTTTCGTCCTGTATTGTCTATTTTTAGAATGTAAATGCAAGCAGATCGAATGCTGCTCGTTTACCAATGTCAAGATAAAGTTGCACTAGTTATGGGTATACTCGACGAGCAAAAGGAATTGTGCGCGAAATTTGGAGTAAAGTTTGTCGCTTCACATTCGTTGTTGAAGGTTGGAATATCCCGTAACGTAAAGGATGGGATTATGCCAATCAACGGATTAAGGCATTCACCGGAGGGCGACACCTCGGGCTGGTATATCTGGGCAGGGGTAGAATTCTCGGAAGATCCCAATTTCTTTGTGCCCGTTTGCATCAAACATTTAGATGAATGGTGCGCTGTTGTACTAAAATATTTAGGACTTCCTCCCGGATGGCGATTTTTAGTAAATGATGATGATTACCAGGACGTTTGGCAAGACGCATCACTTCTTGAGCGATAGTAATTCCTCTGGCAGAAACAATGGAAGATAACAGCAGTAATTTCGATACAATAAAAGCTCATTACACCGGTATTTG
>CAINOM010000259.1 GCA_903851455.1 uncultured Bacteroidota bacterium
CACAGAGAGCCAGGACTGGGCCGAAATGCTGATGCGCATGTATCGCATGTACGGAGAGAAGCAGGGCTGGAAAGTGAGCGAAGTGGACGTGCAATATGGAGATGGCGCAGGTATAAAACAAGCAACTCTTGAGTTTGACGGAGCTTTCGCCTATGGCCTGCTGAAGGCTGAGAGCGGCGTGCATCGCCTTGTGCGCATATCACCATTTGACTCAAATGCGCGCAGGCATACATCATTTGCCTCCGTGTTTGTGTATCCGCTGATAGATGATACCATAGATATACAGGTAAGCCCGGCCGATGTGGAATGGGCGTTCTTCAGGTCTGGTGGTTCCGGTGGGCAGAATGTGAACAAGGTGGAGACTGCAGTGCGTTTGAAGCACATACCGAGTGGCATAATCGTTGAGTGCCAGATAGCGAGAACACAAGGCGAGAACCGCGAAAAGGCAATGACCATGCTGAAAAGCCGGCTCTATGAAGAAGAACTACGCAAACGACAGGAAGTGCTGAATGCAACCAACTCTAATAAGAAAAAAATAGAGTGGGGGTCACAGATACGTTCCTATGTATTCCATCCTTATAAGATGATAAAAGATCACCGCACAGATTATGAGGTGGGTAATGTGCAGCCGGTGATGGATGGCGAGCTGGATGATTTTATTAAAGCATACCTGATGATGGTGAATGCACCTGAAGACTAAGCCTGTCTGTGAAAGGAAGGTATGAAGCGGGAAATAATTGAACCTATATTTTTGAAAGAGCTCGTGATTTGAGTTTATGGCAGAGAAAGTGGTAAAGAAAGTATTTGACCTTAAGTTGTTGCGGCGTATTTTTTCCTTTACCCGCCCGTACAGGAGCACTTTGTACCTGGCCATGGCATTAGCGATTGTACTGGCTGCGATATCACCACTGCGGCCATACCTGATGCAGCGTTCGGTCGATCTGTATGTGGCAACTAAAGACATGAATGGCCTTTTGCGCCTCGGTGTTCAGATACTTGTTATTCTTTTGGTGGAAAGTGTGCTGCGCTTCTGGTTTACCTACCGCACCAACTGGCTGGGGCAAACCGTTGTGAACGATATGCGGAACGGTGTATTCAAAAAGGTTCTTTTCCAGAATATCTCTTATTACGACCGCACACCCATCGGCACGCTCACTACGCGTACCATCAATGACATAGAAGCGATCAACGATGTTTTCTCTGAGGGCATTATTTCTATTGTCGCAGATATACTCACGATCATTGCTATCATGGTAGTGATGACCATCACCGACTGGCGGCTCACGCTGGCTTGCCTGGCTACGTTTCCCCTGCTCATTCTGGCCACATGGTGGTTCAAAGAGGCCGTGAACAAATCATTTCAACGGGTGAGGAATGCGGTCGCGGCGCTCAATGCTTTTGTCCAGGAGCATCTCACGGGCATGTACATTGTGCAGGCATTCGCGGCCGAAGAGCGCGAAGCAGGCAAGTTTGATGAGATAAATACGGAGCACCGCAATGCCAACATCAAGGGGATATTCGCTTATTCTGTTTTCTTCCCCATCGTAGAGATCGTCCTGGCATGTTCCTTAGGCTTGCTGGTGTGGTACGGTGTCACACGCATACTTCACTATCAGTGCTCCATAGGCGTTATCATCTCCTTCTACATGTACCTCAACCTTTTGTTTCGCCCGCTTAGGATGATGGCGGATAAATTTAACGTGCTGCAAATGGGCATTATTGCCGCTGAGCGTGTATTTACAGTATTAGATAGTGATGAATTTCTTACGAACAACGGAACACTGCAGGCCGATAAGATCAAAGGAGATGTCGCCTTCAAAGATGTCCATTTTAGTTACAAGCCCGGCTCTCCGGTGCTAAAGGGCATATCTTTTAACCTGGAAGCAGGGAAGACACTCGCCGTGGTCGGGCACACTGGTGCAGGCAAGACCTCGCTCATCAGCATCCTCAACCGATTATATGAAATAGAAAGCGGCTCTATAGTGATAGATGGCCACGAACTGCATGATTACGATATCTATAGTTTGCGCAGCCACATCGGCATTGTGTTGCAGGATGTATTCCTTTTCTCCGGTACAATAGCGGATAACATCACGTTGCGCAATCCCGACATTCCGCGCGCGAAAGTGGAAGAAGTATCAAAAATGCTGGGTATCCATGAGTTCATTATGCGGCTGCCCGGAGGCTATGACTTTGACGTGATGGAGCGCGGCAATACTTTGTCGCAGGGGCAGCGCCAGTTGCTGTCCTTTGCGCGCGCGCTGCTATATGATCCGCGCATATTGGTGCTTGATGAGGCTACGTCTTCGGTGGACAGCGAAAGCGAGCAATTGATACAATATGCTATAGATACGCTGATCAAGGGCCGCACCTCTATTGTCATTGCCCATCGCCTTTCTACCATCCGCAAGGCCAATGAGATCATAGTTATGGACCATGGCGTAATACTGGAACGTGGCAATCATGCTTCGCTGATCGAAGACCGGGGCGCTTACTATAACCTTTACACCGCCGTAGAGCAGATGAGAGAGAAAGAAGTGTTATAGACCACCTTTGAGCTACTCGGCATCTCTAAACCACTTTTTCCTGCAATTTTATCTTCACCATCGCACTTACACGGTATAGAAGGAAGACGCCCACAACAGATATGCCCACCATTACATAACCAAGTGTAGGGTAGTGTTCCAATGGGCTGGATTTGTCTTTCTGAACCACGATCAGTCCCGCAACTGCCGCAGCGACACCGCCTGCTATTTGCTGCAGCGATGAGTTGACGCTCATGAATGCACCTCGGTCCTGCATATCCGGTACCCCGGTAACCAGAGCAGTAGATGGCACCATGCGGCTCATGATGCCCATCATCATCAGCACATTCAGGATCATCACCAGCCAGAGGGGCGTCACAGAAAGATGAGTGTATATCACCACCATGATCATCATCCACAGCGACGCTATTGCAAACAGCTTGAATTTATCTACTTTGTCACTAAGCTTTCCCACCAGCGGCATAATAATGAGTGAACTGACGCCCGATACCATAAACAAGGGGACCAATTGTTCCTGTGTTATATGCAGATTATTAATGGAAAATGCAGAGCCGAACGGCATCATCATGAATCCTCCAATGGACAGCAAAGCTGTTGCGGTGAAGGCCACCCGGTAGTCCTTCTTCGCCACTGTGTGCAGCAGATGCCCCAGCGGATTACGGTCGCTTTGTAACGTAAGGTGTTTGGTCACCGGTTGTAATTTTACCAGTATCATTATCCAGGTGACTCCGGCTATTACCGCTACCATAACAAAAGGCGCCTGCCAGCCCCATAGGTTGGCGAAGTGCAGGCTGATGGGAATGCCCAGTACCTGGCTGGCCCCGAAGCCCATTTGAATAAACCCCATTACCCGCCCACGGTGGTGGATATCGAACAGGTCGGTCATAATAGCCATGGAAATTGAGCCGATAACACCGCCGAACAAACCGGTAATGACGCGGGCTGCTATGAGCAGCGGGTAAGTTGTCGCCACACTGCAGAATACAGTGCCCACAATAAACCCAATATAGAAAAATAACAACAGCTTTTTGCGGTCAAAACGATCTGCGAAACCTGCCGTGAGCAAGCCGGAAATGCCGGCGCTGAATGCATAAGCCGACACTGCCAGTCCAAACTGCGCTGGCTTGAGCGTAAGCGATTTCATGAGCATATCACCAAGTGGAGACATTACCATGAAGTCCAGGATCACCGAAAATTGGGTGGCCGCCAATATGAATATGACAAATTTTTGGTAAGACGAGAATGGGATCTTCGTAGAATCTTGTTTCATGGTTAGAATTATTGGGGGACAATAGTAAGCTGTTCGCTTGAAGGTTTAAATTATTTATTTATGCACATTGGACAATATAATTGGTGAGATAACCGTTGACCAGTCGTGTTGCGACGATAGCGATAAACCGCTGAATACCTTACTGAAAACAGTTAAATTGCGGTTGAAATGAAACTGGCTTTCGTACAGGATTGGTTTAACGCAAATGGCGGCGCAGAGAAAGTAGCGGGCAGTATACTTGATATTTACGAAAAGGAAGACGTTACTATTTACGCCTTGTTCGACCGCTTTTCACCGGCAGCCAGGAAAGCAATACTTAATAACCGTCCCTTAAAGACTTCCTTGCTCCAATACGTTCCTTTTATTTCAAAAGTGTATCGCTATTTCCTGCCGGTGATGCCATGGCTCATGAAGCGGTTCAACCTGCGGGGATACGATTTGATTATTTCTACCTCTCATGCCGTTGCCAAGGGTTTCCGAAGTGATCCGGCCACGCTAAATATCTGTTACTGCCATACGCCGTTGCGCCCTATCTGGGATATGTACGATGATTATGCTGCCGCACACACGCTTGGTAAGTCGGCTCTGTATGCACGGTTTGTGAAATGGCTGCGCAGGTGGGACGTAGCCTCTGCGAATAGTGTTCATTATTTCATCGCTAACTCTAAGCACATACAGCAGCGCATAGCAAACAGTTATGGCCGAGAATCAGTGGTCATTTACCCTCCCGTGCGAACCAGTAAATTTACACTCAATGAGTCGCCGCGCAAGGATTATTACCTATGTATGGGCCGGTTTGTGCCCTACAAAAAGATCGATATGGTCATCCGCGCGTTTCAGCAAATACCGGATAAGCAGTTGATATTAATAGGGGAGGGATGGGGAACCAAAGAGTTTAACCAGATGCTGAAAGATCATTCCAATATTCAGTGGCTGGGTTATCAGCGCGATGAAGATATGATACGATATATGCAGGAAGCAAAAGCCTGTATCTTCGCCGCAAAAGAAGATTTCGGGATAATGTGTGTGGAAGCCCAGGCATGCGGCACACCGGTACTCGCCCTTGATTATGGCGGATACCGCGAAACGGTAATTGACGGAATAAGTGGTTATCTATTCCCTGATCAGACTGAGGAAAGTATAATAGATGGAGTAACTAAATTTGAGCGTCAGCCATTGACCGCTCATGCCGCGATCCGGCAAAACTCATTGCGGTTCTCGGAGGAGCGATTCAAAGAGGAGTTCAGGAATTTTGTATCGGTCGCAATGAAGGAATTTTATATAAACAAATGATGAAACCACGTTCCAAAGGTGAAGATGTACTACCAGGCATAGGTCCTTTAGGGGTTTGGGCCAATGTGGATACCTATGCGGCGCGGGTGCTGATGTTGTCGTTTTTCCTTCCCGAGAAACTTCAGTCGTTGGCGGTCATGGCCACGGGTCTGTATTTTGTGGTGCGTACCTACCGTTCAAAAGAACCTGTGGCATCGGCCAATTACTGGTGGGCGCTTGTCATTGGGAGTATCTATCTGCTGTACCTGTTTTCCATACCGTTCACTCCGCAGCAATACAAGCCTTTCCTGTCGCTTCTTTGCCAGCGCAAAGCTTCTTTATTGCTTATGCCATTTGCCTTCGCCATTATTGCCCAGTCATACGGGGCTGTCATTGCCGGCGAGTTTATGTACTTTGTTTATGGCTGCTTGGTTAGTTGTCTCGTAGGGAATGCAGATTTTGTTTATCATGTCTGGCGGCTTAAAGAGGGAATACATGACCTCTCTCATGTGCAATACCGGGTGATGTTTGAGCGCAGCACGGGTATACACCCTACTTATATGGGAGTGTTCCTTGCCTTTTCCGTATGTATCTCCTTATTTATGACGCCTTTCAGGAGTGTTATAAAATATACGCTTGTTTACCTGCTGCTAATATTTCTTCTTGCCCTGCTGGCAAAGTCACCGCTGATCGCCCTGGCCGTTATTTTTGTTCACTATGCTTTTGTTCGGCGCAGAACATTGTACCAGTACAAGCTTCTTTTTCTTGGATTGTTTGCTTCAGTCGGCGCTGCTTGTTTTTTTATACCGTTCGTCGGGCAGCGGCTTAGAGAAGTGCTGCAATTTGCAGGCGTAGGTAAACCAGGCAATGTGTCGGAAAACTCGGTGTACGTGCGTAAGCTGATATGGAATGTAGATACTGATCTGATCAGGCAGTATTGGCTTACCGGCGTTGGTCCGGGCCGTATACTGCATATGCTGCACGAGCGTTACTTTTTCTTTACTGTGGCCAGCCATTTTTCCATTGGTTACCTGGATCCGCATAATGAGTATTTTTCTGAGTGGCTTTGCTTTGGTGTATTAGGTATTGCTCTGTTATTGGCAGTATTGGTTGTGCATTTCGCGAAAGCGTTCGCCACAAAGAACCACCTTTATTCGTACCTGCTCCTTATTTTGTGTATCACATTTTCTACAGAAACGGTGCTATCCCGGCAGGCTGGGGTATTGTTCTTTGCCGTTTTCACGTCGCTGTTTTTCTTTTATTGCACCGCACCAGCAGCGCGCCGCCGTAACGTTTAAACAGTTACAGTTGATTTACGCACGTTTACAAAAATGCCCTGTGGTTCAGCCCGATTTATGTATTATGATACATGTATTGTATATATTTATCCGGGAGTAAAGCGTCTACACTATCATTAAATTCCTTGCACCTATGATCAAGGCGGTAATAATCGATGATGAACAAAAGAACATCTCCATGCTTAGCGGCCTGCTCCGCGATTATTGTCCGCAGGTGCAGCTTGTGGGCAGCGCTCACAACGCCGCCACCGGTAAGAAGTTGATCGAAGAAACAAAGCCGCAACTGGTATTCCTCGATGTTGAAATGCCATATGGCAGTGGGTTTGATCTGCTCAGGTCTATGCCTGGCCTGGAAGCGGAAGTTGTATTCATTACTGCGTTCGATCAGTATGCACTAAATGCATTTCGTTATGCCGCGCTTGATTACCTGCTGAAACCTGTGAATATTGAGCAGCTTCAGGATGCTGTACATCGCGCCGGCCAGCGGGTAAAAGAAAAGAGCATCACAGCCAACTATGACCTGCTGCTTAGTAACCTGGATGAGAAGGATACTTTTAAAAAGTCAATCGCTTTAAACGATAAAGGGCAGCAGCACATAGTGCCCCTGGCGGACATCCTCTACATTATTGCAGACGGCAGTTATACTCATATTTACACCGTAAAGCGCTCCTACGTTACCACCAGGAATTTGAAGGACTTTGAGCAGATATTTCCACCCGATATTTTTTGCCGTATCCACCATGGCCACCTCGTGAACAAAGCGCAGATAGATAAGGTGCAGAAGGGTAGGGGCGGCCTTGTTATTATGAAGGACGGTAAGCAACTCGAAATAGCCGTGCGTAGAAAGGAGGAGTTTATGAAAATGCTTCACCGTTAAGGAGGCCACAGTAGCAAAAAAAAGGTACACGCCTGCAAAACACTCGGTGCAGGGCTCATTACGATTAGTTTATTTCGCTTTTGAAATTTAAACTAAACGATCATGACACAAGAAATCAACAGTAGTTTCGTCGGCAGGACAATGGTACTTACTGCCATTTTATTTTTCATGGTTGCCGCTCATTGGTCCTGCACAAAACCAGGTGACAGTACGCCTGCCAATCAAAAATTTATCGGCACATTCAATGGAAATGACTGTAACGGGAATCCGGCAACCGTTATGATCATCTCCGGAGGTAATAACAATACCGTGTTTCTGCCAAGTAACCTTGGCGCCGGATCATGCAACAAGGGTTTTAACCTGGTGGGCACTGTTAGCGGTAATAACCTTACGTTTTCCAGCCAGGTATTCACAGATGCCTGTGGTACGGTGACTGCCACGATCAGCGGTGGCGGATCCATCAGCGGGAATACGATATCGATGAATCTGACAAACGTTGAAGTCGCCTCCGGCGGTACACAGACCGTCTCCAATTGTTTCACCGGCACAAAATAGCAGCTGCCCCTATCCCTTTTTCATTTTTGGATACGGCATGGCATTTTTATGCCGTGCTTTTTTGTTGTTACTCCTTTCCGCTCATCCCTTTGAACTGGTGGTGCGTCTCCTTAAAGAGCACGTTGAAAGTGGTGAGTGAACCATATATGGCCGTGATATATTGCTGAAGGTCTACTTTCTCGTCGTCAGTCATTATTTTATGAGCATTGATCTTCTGCTCCATCACACGCAGCCTGTCGCGTACCATCACTATCTTATGGAAGAAGGTTTCTATCGGCACTTCTTTAGAGGCCAGGGTAGGGTCACCTGGTTTTAATATCATGTTGCCGCGTTTCCACCGGGGGCCTATCGGCACCATTTGAGTGTCATGCAGCCGCTGATCGAGTATGTTGCTCAGTGCCTGCTCTATATCTGCTATGGTAATGGTCTCGCTGCCTGTGCTGCCTTCCACCTGCTCCAGTGTTTTCAGGTCAGCGTAGTCTTTGCTGATGCTCTTTGTGGCCTGTTGCGATTTGAACCAGATAATATAAAATTCAAGCGCGGTATCTACTACCACGCCTTTGCCGAAACTGGGATGGTCAACGCGTGACCCTATGCCTAATGCTGTACTCATATGATTGGTCAGTTCTGTTATTTTTTATGAAAGAGGTCCAAATTACTAATAATTGTTGTTATCAGAAAAGCAGTGCGGAAATGAGATCATAGCTTGTTGTGAGTAAAGCAACATATGCTATATTTATAGTCATGCAACCTTTGTTATTGCTTCATGGCGCCATAGGCGCATCAGATCAGCTTCAGCCCTTAGCCGCGAGACTGGGCGGGATGTTTAAAGTGTATACGCTGGATTTTACCGGCCATGGCAAAACTCAGATGCCTGACGATTCTTTTTCCATAGAACTTTTTGCGGAGGATGTGTTGCAGTTTATGCAGGAACAACAGCTGGACAAGATATCCGTTTTCGGTTATAGCATGGGTGGCTATGTTGGTATGTATTTAGCCAAAACCTATCCCGGTAAAATTGATAAATTGATAACCCTGGCCACAAAATTTCAATGGGATACGGAGATAGCTGCCCGTGAGATAAAAATGCTTGATCCGGAAAAAATAGAGCAGAAGCTCCCCGCCTTTGCGGAAACACTCAAATAGCGGCATGCTCCAAATGACTGGAAACAGGTGCTGGGCAAAACTGCGGAGTTGATGATCGCTTTAGGAAATAGCAATACGCTTATAGCAGAAGACTATACCGTTATTGACATCCCCGTAATACTTTTACTGGGAGACCGGGATAAAATGGTAAGCCTCGAAGAAACAGCAACGGTATACAGGTCTCTGCCAAATGCTCAATTAGGGATACTTCCTGGCACTCCTCACCCTATAGAACAGGTCGATCCGGAAGGACTGGCCTTCCATATGGCACGTTTTTTATTGGCATAACCACAGTTATTAAAATGAACCTGGCAGAAAAATACTTGGGAGTACGTCGCCGAACGGAAGAGATATGTCAACCGCTCAAAACAGAGGACTACGTGGTGCAGCCCGTTGTGGACGTGAGTCCGCCAAAATGGCATTTGGGGCACACGACATGGTTCTTCGAGACATTCGTATTGAAAGACAGCGTAGCTGGTTACAAAGAATTCGACCCGGCCTATAATTTTGTTTTCAATAGTTATTATGAGACCATTGGTGCACGGGTGATACGCACAGATCGTGGTAATCTGAGCAGACCAACCGTGGAGGATATATACAGGTATAGGGCTTACGTAGATCGTGCGATGAACGAGCTGCTTATTGGCGGGCCGTCAGCCGAATTAATGGATGTTGTTACCCTCGGTTTAAATCATGAAGAGCAGCATCAGGAACTGTTGATAACCGACATAAAGTATATTCTCGGCCACAATCCGCTTTTTCCTGCATACCATGAGCAGGAGCGTGGTTTGACGGCCGCCCAGGCGCCCTCTGGCGAATTTATTGAAATGCCCGGCGATATTTATAAGATCGGGTATAGCGGCACCGGTTTTTGTTTTGACAACGAGTTGAGCACGCATAAGGTATACCTTGAGTCTTATTCGATTGCTTCAGAGCTGGTGACAAACGAAGAATACGTTGAGTTCATCAGCGCTGGCGGGTATACCAATCATACGTTGTGGCACGCGGAGGGGTTAGATTGGGTAAAGAATAATCAGATCGCCGCTCCCATGTATTGGTACCTGATCGATGGGAAGTGGTATCACTATACGCTCTTTGGTTTGGTGGAGCTGGACATGAACCGCCCGGTATGCCACATTAGTTTTTACGAAGCCGCCGCGTTTGCCGCATGGAAGGGGAAGCGCCTGCCCACAGAGTTTGAATGGGAGGCTGCTGCATCTAAATTCAATTGGGGTGCGCGCTGGGAGTGGACCGATAGCGCCTATCTTCCGTATCCCGGTTTTAAGAAAGCGCCGGGTGCTATAGGGGAGTACAATGGTAAATTTATGGTCAATCAGATGGTGCTGCGGGGCGCATCTGAGGCAACGCCGGTCGGACATAGCAGGAATAGTTACCGCAATTTTTTTCACCCTCATCTGCGCTGGCAGTATATGGGGATACGTCTCGCACAATAAATAGCTATGGATAATTTTCTTGAGGATGTATGGCGTGGGCTGAATGCAACACCTAAACATCTTGATTCTAAATATTTTTACGATGATGCGGGCGATGCAATATTCAGGGAGATCATGGATTGCCCGGAATACTACCTGACCAATTGCGAGCTGGAAATTTTTAAAGAACAGAGCAGCGGGTTAGCAGCAAGCATCCTGGCCCGGCTACATGATTTTGACGTTGTGGAGCTGGGAGCCGGCGATTGCACAAAATCCATTTATCTGCTCAGCGAGCTATTGAAACAGAAAGGAGCAGTCACGTTCTGTCCGGTAGACATCTCACCCGGAGTTATTGCTTCGCTCAGTGACCAGCTTCCCGATAAGTTGCCCGGCATCCATCTCCAATGCCTTAAC
>CAINOM010000260.1 GCA_903851455.1 uncultured Bacteroidota bacterium
TAACACGCATTTGATCTTACCCCAATGCAGTATAATTCGTGCCATCAGGGAGGATGCCCGGCCCGGACTGAAGATTAATTTCTATATTTGTTTCAAATCACCTCGGTGGAAGATGTAAAGTATCGCCGGAATCAAGGGGCCCGCTTATATTCATGATCGAAGACAAGCTCTCCGGCAAACGTAATATTGAGATTTATGAGGTCATTTAAAAACTGCAGAATGGAAATGACCGGTTTTGTTTTTAAAAAAGTGACTCCTAGAATAGCCTGCTTCTTGCTGCTTTTTCTTACAGGCACTCATTTGTATGCGCAGCCAACACTTGTAGCCTCTAATTGCAGCCCTACTGGGTACGAAGCTTTTGCGCGGCATATGTGCGGCGTTTCGAGCTTCACACCTGGAGCGGCCGGAACGGGCGTTACCTGGAATTTTGCTGGATTATCGACTATAGCCACCGACACCATCGACTATGCGAATTGTTCCGGCTCGGCAATGTGCGACTCCTTTGCCGGCTCTGCTCTGTATTCCATTAATGCCGGTAGTTCCCAGTTTTACGCATCCGACACAAATACATTTTCGCTTATCGGTTCGGGAATCGCTGGCGGCAATCTTTATTACTCCGACCCCAAGGCGCTCATCTTCTATCCTGCTACGTATAACAGCATTGCTGTAGATACCTACGTTTGTGCCCGCGCCGGCTACTTAGGTTTTGGTCGTGATAGTTTTACTGTTGATGGCTACGGAACACTGATTGTACCGGGTGGTAGTTACAGCAATACACTGCGCCTGCACACCATTTGTATAAATATCGACAGCAGTATTTCCGGCTCTGCCATCTCTGTAGATACTTTCAGAACAGACGTGTATTACTGGTACACGCCGGGAGTACATAGCCCACTGCTGGCCATGTATTATGACTTTGGTACACTAACCGGACCGCCAGAACTGGCCCAGATCATTTATTGCAAGCCAGTGACCGATGTTCTGAATGCTGGTAAAGTTGCTGAGACAGATTTGCAGATCTTCCCCAATCCCGCTACTGATCAGATAACCATCAGCGGGCGCGCTTTAGCAGGTCAGACTGTATCTCTTGATCTTTTCGATGTCTCAGGGCGTGCTGTGCTGGAAGAAACAAAACAAATGCCTACAAGCGATGAAAATATAGTGCTTAATCTGCCTCCTGTAGCACAAGGCGTTTACATACTGCGCATTTCCTGTGCCGGCAAGATCGTGTATAAAAAGGTGAGTACCATTAAGTGATTTTCGAAACTGCCGACATTGGGCATTGGCGAAATAGAATATTGAAATGCTGAGTGGAAAAACTGCAAATCCCAGAACAAAGGTCATTTGATAATGGATACGAGCCAAGATGAAATATCTATGGGGTTATTGTTGACAATTTCTTCGAACCATAATTTTATTCGTGTAACAATACTTGTTACATTTGTAGTGTGATCGTCAGTATCAGCCATAAAGGGCTGAAGCTATTATGGACCAAAAATGATGCAACCAGGCTGCCGCAAAACCAGGTAAAAAAGATCAGGAATATTTTGGTCTTGCTCAACGGTGCTGCTAAAGCGGAGGATATGAATTTTCCGGGTGCGGACCTGCATCCGCTGAAAGGCGAGTTAAGAGGGTTTTGGTCGGTTACAGTTAGCGGCAATTACCGGATCATATTCCTGATTGAAAATGGCGATGCATATCTGGTAGATTATTTGGACTATCATTAAAACGGAAGATGATGAAAAGAGAAATGCCGCCGGTACATCCTGGTGAAATATTGAAGGAAATGTATCTTGATCCGCTGGGTATTGGTGTATCCGGGTTTAGCGCCATATTAGGTGTTGGCAGAAGAACTATATCGCTGATCGTTAACGGACGTTCGGGCGTGAGCGCTGAGATGGCGTTGAGGCTGGCCAAGGCGCTGAATACAACACCCGAGCTATGGCTGAATATGCAGCGTGATCATGATCTTTGGAATGCGGGCAAGAAGATTGAGCTAAAAGGAATAAAGACCATTGTGAAGGCGGCTTAAAACAATTAGCATATAATCCCAAACCGCTAATGTCAAACCGCAATTACATAGTACTGGGCAAGAATGGCCAGGAAATTTTGAACGATGAAAATTCGTTGCGTCCGGGATATATCATTGAGATGGAAATAGAGGCCCGGAACTTAAAGAAGCAGGACGTAGCTCAAAGCCTGGGCATCAAGCCGCAACATTTGTCGGAGTTGCTGAAAGAGAAGCGCCATGTGAGCGCGATGCTGGCACTAAAACTGGAACAGATTTTCGGTCTCGATGCCGATTATTGGTTAAGGGTTCAATCGGGGTATCATTCATTGCAGCATTTGCAAGCCCCTCCTTGTTCACGATGATAACGCTCTATCATGCCCCAACCCCGCCGCATACCGATTCTCCTCCCAATCCCTCCTTATCTTGAACATCTTTACGAGGTAGATTGTCGTGAGTAAAAAACCATAGGTGAGATGATGTGGGGGCAGTAGCATCAAACAGACAGAAAGCGCAATATCAGCTATGCCATCTGCAATAGCGACTTTTACAGCCCAGTTCTTTTCGGCAAGCAGACCTATAGCCGCTGTACCTTTTAATGTAAGTCCTGCCAGTGTTGCGATTGTAATAAGCTCACCCGATTCGCCATAAATGTGAGTCATGAAAGAAAAGGGCTCATTTCCCTGAATTATCGCAATAATTGCCATACTTACTACAGGCGGGCAAGCAATTACAACTATCCATGCACCCACCCTGATCCATTTGGGTATCATGTATTTCCTCCGCACGATGGTAGGGTCGTGAATGTCTTCGAATACACTCGGTACGGGTAGCTGTTCCATGAACGGGCGATGAACTAACAAATTAGCAAATAATTTGAACGTTACATTTTCAACAGAAAAATGTGGGAATCTTTCCTGATA
>CAINOM010000261.1 GCA_903851455.1 uncultured Bacteroidota bacterium
ATGTGGTGATGATAAAAAAGGACGACAGTTTCTTTGTCTATCAGAATCTAAATTCAGCACTGGTGAAAAAAGGGAATGAAGTAACGAAGGGGACCAAAATAGGCTTGCTGTCTAATGGCCCTGAAGATCTTGTCTACAAGCTGGGTTTCCAGATGTGGACCCTGTCGGACAATACTTCTACAAAAATAGAACCTGAAAATATCATTGATTATCTTGCAGCAACCGATAGCCGGAAATAGGACTCCAGGGAATCAACCGACCCTTATATCTTCCCTTATGTCGAAACCCTGTCTTTACTTCCTTATTTTTTTTTGCCTTACGGCTTTAAGCATGCCCGCCCTGGCCCAACGCTGGCTGTGGGGAAAACAAATCCATAACACACCCTTTGTTGTTAATTCTCACGGTGGCTATGTAGCGACCGATACGGCCGGAAACGTATACACAGCTGGCTGCCTCGGATCGTATGTGAACGACAGCAACCGCATAGAACTGGGTGGGGTAACCAGCCACTTCGGTACACACAGCATTACAGATTCTGTTTCCGGGCCCTATTATTTTGGGCAGGCGATAATAACAAAGGCTGACGCAAATGGTGTTTTTCAATGGGCAGTTGGGACACAGTATTTTGACGCCGGTATTGGCAGTATTGCAGCAGATGCGAACGGCAATCTGTACGTGATGGGAGTGTATAACAATACCGGCACAATAGGCGGCCTTCCCCTTACGATACCATCCTCTGTTGTCTCAGCAGGCAATGGCATGTATTTCCTGGCAAAGATAAGTACTGCCGGAAACGTGCTGTGGGCGAAAAATATTGCACTTACCGCAGCAGAAGAAGGTGTAACACTGGTAAATGATACCTCGTATTTCGATGAGTTTCATCCCTATGGCGGAATTGCTCTTGACGGTGGTGGCAACTGTTATATGACGGGACTATTCATAGACCCAACGATAACGATTGGTACGTACACACTAACCAATAAAGACCCGTCCGGCTTTACAACGGATATGTTCGTTGCTAAGTTCGATCCCTCGGGTACGGCTATGTGGGCAAAAAAATACGGCAGTAACGGCTCTGACATACCAATAACGCCGGCGGTCACAAAAAATGGAAATACCTATTTGGCAGGCAGCTATCACGGAGACTCATCGATCTCCT
This sequence comes from uncultured Bacteroidota bacterium, assembly GCA_903851455.1. Lineage (GTDB taxonomy): Bacteria > Bacteroidota > Bacteroidia > Chitinophagales > Chitinophagaceae > Nemorincola. The sequence goes on from CAINOM010000261.1 coordinate 1,160, forward strand.
TCGGAGCAACAACGTTGCATCATGCAGCGAGCCTTGGTAATTTCATTGTGCAGCTTGATAATTCGGGAAACGCGATCTGGGCAACGAGCCCCGATTCAGAAGCATCTATTACCTCGATGGCGACAGACACCCCCGGGAATGTTTATATAACCGGCGCATATTATACTGACTCTATAAATTTCGGATCGGGGGAACTGGTAAACTATTCTCAAAACATCCGGCATGGCGATGTCTTTCTTGTCAGGTACGAATCTTCAGGCAGCATCGCCTGGGCCGTGGACGGTGGCGGGCCCTATTCTGCAGGGTCTTCGTCTGTCACTACCGACCAATGTGGCAACGTATTTCTTGCCGGGAACATTGCCAACAATGATGCGTGCACAATTTATTTTCATGGGGTGGCTCTGAATGTTCCGGCACCGGTGCTGCAACCTATGTTCATTGCCGCCTTCGATCAGGGTGGCAATTATACTACAGGAGTGGCATTGCCAGATGGTGGATATGGTGGAATAACGCCGCTGGGTATTACCGCTGATAACAGAGGCAACCTGCTTGCAAGTGGCGAATGGTCATCAGGGAATTTCGTGTTTGGCAGCGATAATATCGTAGCTGATTCCGGTGAGCGATTTATGTTTATTGCAAAGCTGCAGTATGATTCAACCGGTTGCTTACCTTACGCCGGTGAAGAGGTAACACCTGTACCGGAACTCACTGCAGATATATTGCTCTTTCCCAACCCGGCCCAAACCCAGATCACTATTGCCTCAAACCATCAGCCTATCAACCAGGTAACTATTACAAACCTCCTTGGACAGGAGGTTAAAACTTATTCTGGAAATCACAACAGGATGCTGCTGTCTATTAGTGTGGAAGACTTGCCGTCGGGAATTTACCTGGTGAAGATAAATGGCACCGAGACCAGGAAACTCGTAAAAGAATGATGCAGATTTTGATTGGATTTAGCAGGCGGAACAACTCGCGGGCTTTATTGTCGGCTGCGTGAATAAGTCGTAAATTTGGTAGCTAAATCCACCAAAATATAAATGACAGATGCTCCGACCCAACCTAATGCGAAACTCACTCCAATTGTAAAATGGGCCGGAGGAAAAGAACAGGAGTTGAAATATATTCTTCCAAACATTCCTTCAGTTATTGAAAATTACTACGAGCCTTTTGTAGGTGGCGGCGCGGTGTGCATGGCCATTGAAGCTAACCGCTATTTCATAAATGACAGGTCTGAAGAATTGACTTCTTTGTACAAAAGCGTCTCTGGTCAGCATAAAGCTTTGTTTTTTAAAGCAGTTGATGAGACCGCTCACCATTGGGACCAGCTTACAGATCTTGTGACTACGAATTACGACTTTCTCCTGGAAAGTTATAAAGCGTATTCCAACGGTAAAGTAAACGAAGATGCAATCAGGCAAACGCTTTCGGATTTTATAACCCAGCGGGCTGATAGTTTTTCCGGGATGTTTTCCGGAATATTCAATTTCAACGCTCCGAATTTCTTAAAAGAACTCCAGATCAACCTTCTGCGGAAAGTGAAGCGGATGAAACAACTGGAGCACAGTAAACACTTGCTGCCAGACAAGGATATTGCCGATAATATGGAAACTGCGTTAAAGAGTGCATTCTATATGCACTTCCGGCACCTGCTAAACAATATGGCCGCATATAAGTTAAGTGCCCCGGTAAGATCTGCCGTTTTTCTCTTCATCAGGAACTTTGCCTACAGCGGTATGTTCCGGTACAATGCATCTGGCGAGTTTAATGTCCCTTATGGCGGTATTGGCTACAACAGGAAAAACCTCAGGAAAAAGGTTGATTATCTGAAGTCAAAGCCGCTTCAGAACAGGCTTGGTGCTACCACTATAGAAAACCTGGATTTTGAAACATTCCTTCAAAAATACAGGCCGGGAACGAACGACTTCATTTTTCTTGATCCACCGTACGACAGTGAGTTCAGCACTTATGCACAGAACGAATTTACCAGGCACGACCAGGCAAGGTTGGCCCGTTTTCTTATCAACGATTGTCGTGCCCACTGGATGCTGCTGATAAAAAATACGGAATTGATGAGACAGCTTTATTTTAATAAAGGCTTAAACATCAAAACATTTGATAAGACCTACCTGGTGAGCTTCATGAACAGGAATGATAAAAATGCGGAGCACCTATTAATAACTAACTACTAGCCAGTTACAGCGTTGGGGCTGAAAAGAGAATACGCGCAGCGTCCGAAAAGCTGTAAAAATTAAGCTTTAATGCCTTTTCATAAATGCAAACTCCGTTTGTTTTTATTATATTTATACCCCACCATTTTTACCTAAATTGGAAAATATGAAAAAGGCATTGTTTTTTATCGCTGGATTTGCAGCTATCGTCAGTTGCAAGAACGAAGGAAGCAAGATCTATGAGATAAACGGAACCGAAAAATATAATCATCAAAACTATAAAGGAGCAATTGCCGACTACACTGAGGCCATAAAAATAGAACCCAATGATACCGTGGCCTACTACGGCCGCGCAAACGCAAAATTTGGACTGCATGACTACAAAGGCGCCATAGCCGATTATACTAAGGTTCTGGATATGGATGCAAGGTATGCCCCGGCTTACGAAAGGAGAGGAGATGCGAAAGCTGCCATAGATGATGATTCGAACGCAGTTATAGATTACAGCCTGGCGATACAAATGAACCCCAAAGCCGCAGATGCTTATGTAAAGATGGGCAATGTAGTGGCGAAACAACAAAACGATACAGGGGCCATAAGCGATTACGGCAAAGCCATTGAAATAGATGCAAAAAACAGCGGGGCCTACTATGCAAGGGGTGTAGCGAAGAACAGGCTTGAGGACTACAAAGGCGCAATAGCCGACTATGCCAGGGCCATAGACCTGAATCCTAAAAATACTGATGCGTACTATCACCGCGGACTGGCAAGGTTTGACAATGGAGACTATGGTGGCGCGACAACGGACTTCTCAAAAGCGATAGAGCTGAACCCGGAGAATGCAAATGCCTACCTGAACCGTGGCCTTTCAAGAGCAAAAAACAGGGATTTTAAAGGTGCTTACGATGACTACAGCAAGGCAATAAGCATGGACCCGAAAAATGACGGCGCCTATGTAAGCCGGGGCAACGCAAAACTTGCTGGCGGTGATAACAAGGGCGCGATAGATGATTACACGCAGGCGATTTCTATATCGCCAAAGCATGCGCAGGTATACTACAGCAGGGGCCTGGCCAAAAGTAAGCTGGGGGACAGTAATGGGGCCATCGCGGATTACGAACGTGCAGTAAGGGTAAACCCACGGCTGGCGGCAGCATATTACGAAAGTGCACGGCTAAGGGTGGCAGTAGAAGATTACAAGGGAGCAATAGAAGACTACACACACATAATAGAAATAAGGCCTAACGATGCGGACGCCTACTACAACCGTGCAATGGAAAACTACCTGCTGGGCCATCGCGAAAATGTCTGCGCGGACCTGAAAAGAGCAAAGGAACTGGGCAATATGAACGCCTTTAAGAAGATAAAAGACCTCTGCCAGTAATCGATCCTGCCTGGTATAAACACTTAACAAAATGAGAGATGACCTTGTTGTAACGGGGGTAACTGATGTAAATGCCAATGTTGCAAAAGTGTGGAATGCACTTACCAATCCGGCCATCATAAGGGAATATTTTTTCGGTGCAAATACCGTTACCGATTGGGAGGTGGGCAGCGAGATCGCCTTTGAGGGCGAGTATCAAGGTACGAAGTATCGCGACCATGGTGTGATACTCGAGAACGACCTCCACGAACGTATCAGCTATACTTACTGGAGCGGTTTCAACGGCCTGGCAGACGAACCCGAAAACTACAGTCTTGTAATTTATGCGCTAAAACCAAAAAGCGGCAACCTGACGGAACTCAGCTGGACCATGAAAGGATACGCCACCGAAGCAGGCTACAACCATTCTAAAGACGGCATGCCTACGTTTATGGCGCAGATAAAAGGAATCATAGAGCGGCAGTAAATCAAGGCATGTTATTCATCGTTCAGCGCGCTTTCTATGGCCTTGCTGGGTATGATCCACAATATTGATACTGTTATGAAGAGGGCTGCAGCAACTGCCGGATGAACAAACAATGCGGCAGGAATGGATAATGCATACAATATCGCAGACCATACTCCCTTCTTATTGGTAGAGGCAATGGCCTTTGAGAGTTTTGTTTCTTCGGTATAGGTCTTACAGATGAGGCTGCTGAGCAGGTTGAATGAAACACCACAAAGAATAAGCAGCCCACCGTAAACGGCGACGGTGACCCGGTCAAAATTGTTTACCCCCATCCAGCCCGTAGCAAATGGCACCAGCGACAACCAGAACAGCAGGTGCATATTAGCCCACATGATACTGCCATTCACTTTCTTTAGTGTGTGCATGATGTGGTGATGATTGCCCCAGTAGATCCCAATAAAAACAAAGCTGAGTATATAGCTCCCGAATACAGGTAACAATGGCTTGATCACTGCCCAGCTAGTGCCTTCCGGAACCTTGAGCTCCAGTACCATAATGGTAATGATGATGGCGAATACACCATCGCTGAACGCTTCGAGCCTTGTTTTATTCATTCGTTGTTCAATTAAGCGCTTAACAAACATAAGGTTTCCGCGTCACATTCGCTATTTTTGCAGCTTACTACAGTATATGCACTCACTCATCATTTTCGCATCAGGCGCCGGCAGCAACGCGGCTGCTATCATCGCTTATTTCAAACAAAACGGCAAAGCAAAAGTATCGCTGATAGTAAGCAATAAAGCCGATGCAGGTGTGCTGGATATAGCTAAGAAAGAAGAGATACCGTTCCTGATCATCGATAGGCAGACACTGCATGAAACCATGCTCATAGAACAGCTCACTGATCATAAACCATCTCTGATAGTGCTTGCGGGTTTTATGTGGAAGGTGCCTGCGGCGATAGTGCATGCTTTCCCCGGTAAGATCATCAACATACACCCGGCATTGCTGCCCGGATATGGCGGCAAGGGCATGTATGGCCATCATGTACACCATGCTGTTGTAGCTGCAGGAGAAAGGGAATCAGGGATCACCATACACTATGTGAATGAGGTGTATGACGATGGCAATATCATCTTGCAGGCGCGCTGCCATGTGGATGAAAACGACAGTCCTGACGAATTAGCTTCTCGTATTCACAAACTGGAACACTTCTATTATCCGAGGACGATAGAGTTCTTGATTGAGTAAGACGCTTTCTCCCTTAATCCATTATCCAATCTAAATAGTTATCCTGGTCTGCTACCGCAAATGCGGCATCCGGATATGCTTTTGCGAAGGCTATGGGTGGCTTTGTCTTACCTTTCTTCCATTTGCATTCTATGGCCTGTAGTTGCTGACGGTCGTTTACTTCCAGCAAGTCTATCTCCTGGCCATCATAGGTGCGCCAGAAAAAATACTGCGGGTGGTAGCCGTTGTAACTGTTATATTTCAGCCTTTCGCTCATTATATATTGTTCCCACAGCTGCCCTATATCATTGCGGGCGTGCAGCGGACTGAAATTGTTGATCAGTGCATTGCGTATGCCATTATCATAGAAGTACCATTTTTTGCTTTTTGTTACTTCCTTGCGCAGATTGCCGCTATAACCCGACAAAGGATAAATGATAAACACCTTTGTGAGAAGATCAAGGTAGCGCTCTACAGTTATTTTATTCAGCTGCAGGCTGTTGCCCAGCGCCACAGTGCTCACCTGGCTACCCACCTGCCACGCCAGTAGCTGCAACAATTTATACAGCACTTCGGCACCCTTCACATTTTCCATCATCAGCAGGTCTTTAAGCAGGTAGCTGTTTACCAGTTGCTTTAGATAACTCCTTTGCTCATCCTCGCTGCCCATTTGCCATAGCTCGGGATAGCTCCCGTAAACGAGGCGCTGCTCCAGGTTACTCTTCACCGCCGGGTAGTCTTCTGTCTTCGTCAGCTCGCACTGCGCCACAGGGTGTAACTGATAAACAAGGTTGCGGCCCACCAATGGCTCTCCGGTTTTGTATACCAGATCAAAGCTGCTGCTGCCTGTAACAATAATGGTGATGCCTTTTACATTATCTATCATCAGCTTCAGTATTTTGCCTATTTCCGGCACTGCCTGCGCCTCGTCGATAATGATTATTTTCTTTCCGGCAGTAAGCTTGCGATAGTTGGCAATGGTTCGTTTCTGCAATAGTTCAGCAACCTGCATATCTTCCCCCTGCATCAGCAGCGCATCTTTGCCATATTTTGCAGCTATGTTTTCTATGATAGTCGTCTTACCTACACGGCGTGTGCCATATAGCATAACCACTTTTTGTTTACCAATTTGTTTTTCGATCTGCTGTTGAAGCAGGCGTGCAATATCCATAAAATGAAAATTAGGTCGTACGCATGACCTAATTTATACAAATTAGGTCAGTCAAATGACTTATTTAACAAAAATAGGATAAAAAATGATAATTAGTTCAGTCAAGTGACCCAATTTATACAAATTAGGTCAGCTGCCTGACCCAATTTACAAAAATGAACTTTGGAAGGCTATTTTGCAGTGAAGATTATGCGATTATCCTGTTCAGGAGTAGTTGTGGTAAGATACCAATCAGTAAGACAATGATGCAGGTAATTACCAGCA
>CAINOM010000262.1 GCA_903851455.1 uncultured Bacteroidota bacterium
CCTGACGCACTTTCTAAAATCATTGCCGCAAAATTTGTCGCCGCAAATTTACAAGTCAGCTTGATGCCACATTTTTGGACTATTTCTTGGTATGAGATGTGCCAAAACCAACCCTTTACAGTCGTACTACTTTCCGGGTAACAGATGAATAGCCAGCAGTTAGTTTGATAAAGTAAACTCCGGGTACGTCAATAACAGCATTGTAACGCGCGACAGAATCAGTATTTGCATAAACTGCTATAGCCCTTATATCGTGCTTACCGGCCGATATTGCATTGGCCACAGCAACGCGTTCTGCACAAATAGTAACGCCATAGGATCCGCTCTCAACATTTGTTCCGCGAAAAACCAATCCATCCGCGGTGAGCACTGCGGCGCCTACAGCAAATTGAGAGTACGGAGAATATGTATTCTCTGAAGCGGCTTTCGCTTCTTCAAACAGCATTGCAGCTTGCGCAAGTGATAAATGGTTCATAAATGTAGTCTCAGTTTTATTGTTTCAGGCCTATTTCTCTCAGCCGTTCATCCAGGTATTCTCCGGCCGTGCAGTCGGAATAGGCCTTAGGATTAGCATCTGTTATACAATTGTCCAGGCAGGCAAGGTTCATATCGCTACGCGGATGCAGGAAGAACGGGATGGAATAACGTGGGGTACCCCATTTTTCCTTTGGTGGGTTCACTACCCGGTGCGTTGTAGAACGCAACCTGTTGTTCGTAAGTCGCTGCAGCATATCACCTACATTGACCACTATCTGTCCGGGCAATGAAGTGACCGGTACCCAATTACCCTGCATCGACAATATTTGCAGTCCATCGGCCGATGCGCCAACAAGTAGCGTGATCAGGTTGATATCCTCATGTTGCTCAGCGCGTATGGCAGAGCGGGGTTCTTCAGTAATAGGCGGGTAATAGATGGCACGTAAAATAGAATTGCCATAGTGCACGAATTGGTCGAAATAATGCTCATCAAGATCAAGGAATAGAGCGATCGCCTGTAATAGTGACGAGCCCGAATGCTCAAATGCTTTGTAAGCTTTCAGCAGGGTAGGTGTAAATTCGGGTATTTCATCTACATGTACATTAGACGGATATTGGCCATTGATCGGATCTGCATCGGCCTCCTGGCCAAATTGAAAGAATTCTTTAAGGTCCGGCGCATCATAGCCTTTGGCATGTTCCGTGCCAAAAGATGTATAGCCACGCTGCCCGGCCAGTTCAGGCTTTTTATATTTTTCCTTTTCCCCGGCAGACAAAGAAAAAAACTGCTCAACTTCTTTATATAGGTCAGTTATAAGTGCATCGGGAATACCATGATTGGAAACGGCCACAAAGCCTACCTCTTCATAAGCTTTACCCAATTGGTTTACAAACGATTGTTTCAATTGAGGGTCGCCACTTGCAAAATCTGCCAGGTTAACTACCGGTATGTTGTTCATTTTGTTGCAAAATATAGCGCAAAGTAATTCCATTATTCCTCTTGCTCGTATGAACAATCTGTTACCAAATTATTATGACATAGGCGAAATTACTCAATCCGATATCTACCTAACACCAAAATAACATGGACATAATATTGGCTCAAATATTGAAGGTGCGGCTCCTGCTAACTTTGCCGTTTGTATTATTTTTTACACATGAATATTTTCAGCCTGACTATCAGAGATATCAACAAGTACCTTTTCTTCGTAGTTTTTCTTTTTGTCAAAGTTCCCGTTTCTGATGCACAGACCGTGCACATTCTGTTTGATGCAACGAAGGCAGAGATGGCCGGGAATGCCGACTGGGTAATAGATTATGACCAGACAAACCTCGGCGTTGGCTCCAGTGGTCCATACCTGACATCATCCGGTCACCAGAGCAATCCACAGCGAATACCGACCCCACCGCAAAGCGGCATAACACCCGCTACCACGGAAACATATTGGAGTGGTGCGCTCTCTGCATGGGCGGTAGACTGTGCCAAAAAAGGGTACGTAGTGGAAACACTGCCATGGGACGGGCAGATCACTTACGGCAATACC